>NZ_MQSY01000038.1:0-166645 GCF_001921245.1 Aeromonas sp. YN13HZO-058
GCCTTATTTTCAAAGGCTTTTCGAGGTTATCGACGAGGTTGTTTGCGTTGCCGCTTGCCCTGTCGATGTGGCGCATTATAGGGATCTGGATCACGCTTGCAAGGGGGTTTTCGAATTAAATTCGCATTTTTGGCTCAACCGTTCACTAATCACCCAAAAAGCGCATTTATCCTGCAATAACACACTCATTTGGCGATATCGCTACCTTTATATGGTCTGGCGGCGGGAGCAGATCAAGGTTGTGGCGATTTGGTCTCTCTACATCTATATGCATGGTGATCGAGGTCACGCCTTCGGGTAACATAGCGCCCCTTTGCGATTCACACACTCTTGGGCTTTGGAGAGTTTAATGCCTTTTGCACTTGGCCAGCGTTGGATTAGTGATACAGAGACGGATCTGGGGTTGGGGACTGTCGTTGCTGTTGAAGGACGCATGGTTACCCTGTTGTTTCCGGCTACCGGTGAAAACCGCATGTATGCCAAAGAAGAGGCGCCGGTGACCCGGGTCAGCTTCAATGTGGGCGATCAGATCACCAGTCACGAAGACTGGACCATGACGGTCGAAGAAGTGCAGGAGAAAAACGGCCTGCTTATATATGTAGGTGTGCGCACCGACAATGATGAGCCCGTTGCCCTCAAGGAAGTGTTTCTCAACAACTTTATCAAGTTCAACAAGCCGCAGGATCGCCTGTTCGCCGGTCAGATTGACCGGATGTCCCGCTTTACCCTGCGTTACGAGGCATTGATCAACCAGCACCAGCGTCGTCGCAATCCGACTCGCGGTCTGGCCGGTGGCCGGGTCAGCCTGATCCCGCACCAGCTCTATATCGCCCACGAAGTGGGTCACCGCTACGCCCCGCGCGTACTGCTGGCCGATGAGGTGGGTCTGGGCAAGACCATCGAAGCGGGCATGATCATTCATCAGCAGTTGCTCTCCGGCCGCGCCCATCGCGTGCTGATCCTGCTGCCCGAGACTTTGCAGCACCAGTGGCTGGTCGAGATGCTGCGCCGCTTCAACCTGCACTTCTCCCTGTTTGACGAGGAGCGCTGCATCGAGGCATTCGCCGATGCAGAGAACCCCTTCGAGACCGAACAGCTGGTGATCTGCAGCCTCGACTTCCTGCGCAAGAAGCGTCGTCGCTTCGAGCAGGTGCTGGAAGCCGAGTGGGATCTGCTGGTTGTCGACGAAGCACACCATCTGGAGTGGAGTGAAGAGGCCCCCAGCCGCGCCTACGAAATGGTGGAAGCGCTGGCCGAACAGGTGCCGGGCGTACTGCTGCTGACCGCTACCCCGGATCAGCTGGGCCACCAGAGCCACTTTGCCCGTCTGCGCCTGCTCGATCCCGAGCGTTTCTACGACTACGAGGCTTTCCTCGCCGAGGAGCAGGCTTATGGCCAGGTCGCCAGTGCCGCGCAAGAGCTGCTGGAAGGCGAGACCCTGAGTGATGCAGCCAAACAGATCCTCGCCAGCCAGCTGGAAGGGCTGGACTTAAGCGATGCAGCTGCCCGTCAGCAGGCGGTCGCCAAGCTGCTGGATCAGCACGGCACCGGCCGGGTGCTGTTCCGCAACAGCCGCGCCAATATTCAGGGCTTCCCCGAGCGTCATCTCAACGTCTACCCGATGCCACTGCCGGATCAGTACAAGACCGCCATCAAGGTAATGGGCATGATGGGTGGCAACGGTGGCGATCTGCAGACCCGCGCCCTGCGCTACCTCTACCCCGAGAAGATCTTCCAGCAGTTCGAAGGCGACAACGCCACCTGGACCCAGTTCGACCCGCGCGTCGAGTGGTTGCTGGGGCTGCTACTCTCTGCCCGCCAGCAGAAGGTGCTGGTGATCTGCTCCGAAGCGGCCACCGCCATCGCACTGGAAGAGGCGCTGCGCACCCGTGAAGGGATCCGCGGCACCGTATTCCATGAAGGGATGTCGATCCTCGAGCGGGATAAGGCCTCTGCCTATTTTGCGCAAGAGGATGGTGGCGCCCAGGTGCTGCTCTGCTCCGAGATCGGCTCAGAAGGTCGCAACTTCCAGTTTGCCAGTCATCTGGTGCTGTTCGATCTGCCGCTCAATCCGGATCTGCTGGAACAGCGGATCGGTCGACTGGATCGTATCGGTCAGCAGAATACCGTCGAGATCCACGTTCCCTATCTGGAGGGCACCTCCCAGCGCGCCCTGCAGCTCTGGTATCACGATGGTCTGGACGCGTTCGAGCAGACCTGCCCGACCGCTCGTCCGGTATTCGAAGCGGTGCGCGATGAACTGTTCGAGCTGCTGGCCGCCAACACCGGCGATCAGGCCACCCTCGACGCTCTGCTGATCAAGACCCGCGAACTGCACGAGCCGCTCAAGGCCCGTCTGGAACAGGGTCGCGATCGCCTGCTGGAGATCCACTCCAGCGGTGGTGCCGCCGCCCAGCAGCTGGTCGACAAGCTGGCCGCCGAAGATGACGACACCGGCATGATCTCCTTCGCCCTCAAGATGTTCGACGAGATCGGCGTCAATCAGGATGACCGTGGCGAGAACGCGCTGGTGCTGACCCCCGGGGATCATATGCTGGTCTCCAGCTTCCCGGGCCTGCCGCAAGACGGCATGACCATCACCTTCGATCGCAATACCGCCCTGTCGCGGGATGACATGGCGCTGCTCTCCTGGGATCACCCCATGATGCGCGGCGGCATCGACCTGATCCTCGGATCCGAGATCGGTGCTACCTCGGTCGCCCTGCTCAAGAACAAGGCGCTGCCCATCGGCTCCATCCTGCTTGAGCTGATCTTCGTTGCCGAGTCTGCGGCCCATCCCCAGCTCTACCGTTTCATGCCGCCGACGCCGATCCGTCTGCTGATGGACAAGAACGGCCAGAATCTGGGTGAGAAGGTGGCGTTCGATGCCTTCAACCGCCAGCTGACGCCGGTCAACCGCCACCTCGGCAGCAAGCTGGTCACTGCGTCCCAGCCGGTGATCCACGGTCTGATTGGCCAGGCTCAACCGATTGCCGAAGAGCTGAAAGCCGTGATTGTCGACAAGGCCCGTGCCCAGATGGCGCAGACCCTGCAGCAGGATCTGGATCGTCTGGAAGCGCTCAAGGCGGTCAACCCGAACGTGCGCGACAGCGAACTGGATTATCTGCGCAATCTGCAGGCAGAATTGCACCACCTGATCGATCAGACCCAACTCAAGCTGGATGCAATCCGCTTTATCGTGGTCACCCATAACTGACAAGGTACCGACCGACAGCGGCCAGCCCCAGCTCAAACTGGATACCCAATGCCGCTTTATCGTGGTTACCCATAACTGATGGGGGCTTGCCCCCACCTTCTGATGCGAGACATTTATGTTTGAATACTCACCGCCTCTGGAACCCTGGCTCGATATCCTGTTCAAGGACAAGGACATCATGGTGGTCAACAAGCCCACTGGCCTGCTGAGCGTCCCCGGGCGCGGCCCCGAGAATGAAGACAGCGTCCTGCATCGGGTGAAGCAGCAGCACCCCAAGGCGGCGGCGGCCCATCGCCTCGACATGTCCACCACGGGCGTCATTGTCATTCCCCTCAACCCCAATTCCCATCGGGAGCTGAGCCGACAATTTCGCGAGCGGGAGACCGAGAAGCACTACCTCGCCTGGGTGTGGGGCGAACCGGAGGCCGAGTCGGGTCAGGTAGACCTGCCGCTCTGCGTCGACTGGCCCAACCGCCCGAAACAGAAAGTTGACCACGAAGAGGGCCGCCACGCCCTGACCCTATGGGAGAAACTGAAGGTGGAGAACGGCAACAGCCTGATCAAGCTGACCCCCATCACCGGTCGCTCCCACCAGTTGCGCGTCCATATGCTGGAGCTGGGACACCCCATTCTGGGTGACAACCTCTACGCCCATCCGGATGCACTGGCGGCAGCGCCCCATCTCTACCTGCATGCGGCCAGCCTGACCATCAGCCACCCCCGCAGCGGCGAGCGGATGACCTTCGAGGCGCCGGCCCCCTTCCCGCTCTGAGCGGAAGAGGCTCGCGCCAAATCGCAGAGATAAAAAAGCCCCCATCGCGAGATGGGGGCTTTTTCATTAGGGTCAGACGCGAATATCGATCTTGCTTCCCAGAGAAGCGCTGGCCGATGTCGGTGCAACCGGCGCTGATTGCGCTGCGTTTTGCAGCAGCTTCAGCGCAGCTTCGCCCTCTTGGGTCTGCTGTTTCTTGGCCAGACTGGCCGTCATCAGAGCAGAACCAAACGACGCATTTGCAGAACTTGATATATCCATAGGGTTCCTCCTGCACTCAACAGTATCGGCCAAGCGGCCCGGAACATAAGCACTGAATACAAAACAATCTGAAAGTCACTTTTCTATCAATCAGATAGCGCGAACATTCATGGCCCCTGTTCACCACTAGATAACGCCTTCAAGCTCCTGTGCCGTCATCGGTCGAAGCACCTTGCAAGGGTTGCCAGCCGCCACCACGTTGGCTGGCACATCTTTGGTCACTACCGATCCTGCGCCGATGACGCTGTTGTCACCGATAGTAACGCCGGGGCAGATCACGACGCTGCCGCCAATCCAGACGTTGTGGCCTATCCGAACCGGCTTGCCGAACTCCACCCCCTTGATACGCGGCGCCACGGCAACCGGGTGAGCGGCGGTGTAGATCTGCACCCCAGGCGCCAGCAGCACGTTGTCGCCGATGTGCACCTCGCAGACATCTAGGATGGTGCAGCCCACGTTGGCGTAGAAGTTCTCGCCGACGAAGATATTGGCGCCATAGTCGCAGAAGAACGGCGGGTTGATGGCGCACTCTTGGCCGCGGCCACCGAGCAGTTCATGGAGCAGGGCATCCCGCGCCGGTTTCTCCTGCCAGCTGGTGTTGAAGGTGTGATAGAGCCGGCGGCAGCGCTCGCGCGCCGCCTTGAGCTCAGGGTCGCCTGCATCATAAGGCGCCCCCGCTACCATCTTCTGCCACTCGGCGCCACGCACCGCCGTCTTCGTCATCACCTCGTTCATCGCCTACTCCACCAGCCAGATCAGGGATTCATAAGGGCGCAGCATACAGGACTGCGGTCGGGCCGGGCTATCTGGGTAGTTGCCCAGCAGCAGGCGCCCCTTGCCGGTGGCCAGCTCCTCCGGCAGGGCGAAGGTGGCCGGCTCGCCGTAGAAGTTGCTCACCACCAGCAATGTCTGGCCGTTGGCGCGGCGGGCATAGGCCCAGATCTGCGGGTGCCCCGCCAGCAGCTCCTGATAATCCCCCTGGGTGAAGATGGGATGAGTCTTGCGCAGGCGGATCAGATCCCGGTAGTGCCAAAACACCGAGTGCTGGTCGGCCAGCGCCGCCTCGGCGTTGATCACCGGGTAGTTGGTGGCAGGCTTGAGCCAGGGCGTTCCGCTGGTGAAGCCGGCGTTGGCCCCAGCGCTCCACTGCATCGGAGTGCGCGAGTTGTCGCGGGACTTGGCGCCGAGAATGGCGAGGATCTCGGCCTCGCTCATCCCTTCGGCCTGCTTGATGGCGAAGATGTTGCGGCTCTCCACATCCTGATAGTCATCGATGCGCTGATAGCCGGGGTTGGTCATGCCTATCTCCTCCCCCTGATAGATGTAGGGGGTGCCCTGCAAGCCGTGCAGCGTGCTGGCCAGCATCTTGGCGGCCACGACCCTATGCTCACCCTCGTCACCGAAGCGGGAGACGATGCGCGGCTGATCGTGGTTGCACCAGAACAGCGCCGACCACCCCTTGCCGTGCATGCCGCTCTGCCAGTGGTTGAAGATGCGCTTGAGTTCGAGGAAATCGAACGGCGCCTTGGTCCACTTGTCGCCATTGGGGTAATCCACCTTCAGATGGTGGAAGTTGAACACCATGGAGAGTTCAGAGCCATCGAGGGCGCCGTAGCGCTGGCAATGTTCCAGACTGGTCGATGACATCTCCCCCACCGTCATGGCCCCCACGGGGGCAAAGACATCGCGGCTCACATCCTGCAAAAATTCGTGGATGCGCGGCCCGTCTGTGTAGAAACGGCGGCCATCGCCCACCTCGTCGTTCGGGAACGCCTGATCCTTGGAGATGAGGTTGATGACGTCGAGCCGGAAACCGTCCACTCCCTTCTGCGCCCAGAAGTGAATGATGTTTTTCACCTCGGCGCGCACCGCCGGGTTTTCCCAGTTCAGATCCACCTGCTCGCGGGCAAACAGGTGCAGATAGTACTGACCGGTGATCTCATCCAGCTCCCAGGCGCTGCCGCCAAACTTGGACTGCCAGTTGTTGGGCACGCCGCCATCGACCGGATCGCGCCAGATGTAGTAGTCGCGGTAGGGGCTGTTTTTATCCCCCAGCGCCGACTTGAACCAGGCGTGCTCGGTGGAGGTGTGGTTCACCACGATATCCATCACGATACGGATGTCGCGCGCGTGGGCGGCAGCCAGCAACGCTTCGAAATCGGCCATGGTGCCGTAGGCGGGATCGATGGCAAGGTAGTCGGCGATGTCGTAGCCGTTGTCCACCTGCGGGGAGACGTAAACCGGGGTCAGCCAGAGGGCATCGACACCGAGAGTCTTGAGATAGTCGAGGCGGGCCATGATCCCCTTGAGATCACCGGTGCCACGGGCAGCGGAATCCTGAAAGCTCTTGGGGTAGATCTGGTAAATCACGGCACTCTGCCACCAGGGTGTTTGGCTCATGGGTCTTTCTCTTGTCTCGAATAGAAAATGGAGAGGGCGACCCGCGGGTCGCCCTGATGCGTGGAATCAGGCGCTGGCCTGGGCCAGCTTGCCGGCCGCCTGCTGGCGCTTGTAGACCAGCAGGGTCAGCACCACCGGCACCACGATGGCGACCAGCATGGCAATGGAGTAAACGGCCCAATATTGCGGCTGGATGGAGAGGATGCCCGGCAGGCCCCCTACCCCGATGCCGTTGGCCATCACCCCGGCAAAACCGCAGATAAGGGCCGCGAGGCTGGAGCCCACCATGGCGCACAGCATGGGGAACTTGTACTTGAGGTTGATACCGTACATCGCCGGCTCGGTCACCCCGAGGTAGGCGGAGATGGCGGCAGGTACCGAAATCTCCCGCTCGTTCTCCTTGCGGCTAATCAAAATGATGCCCACCACGGCAGAAGCCTGAGCGATGTTGGAGAGGGCGATCAGCGGCCAGATCGGCGTGCCCCCCATGCTCTGCATCAGCTGTAGATCCACCGCGTTGGTGGTGTGGTGGATACCGGTGATGACCAGCGGCGCATAGAGGAAGCCGAACAGGGCGGCACCGATGGGGGCAAACGAACCTGTCATGGCCGCCTTGGCAGCGAAACCGACGCCGTCACCCAGCCAGCGACCGAACGGGCCGATAAAGGCGTGGGCCACGATCACTGCCAGCAAAAGCGAGACAAACGGCACAATCACCAGATAGAGGTAAGCCGGAATGATCCGCTTGAGGTTGGTCTCCACCCAGGCGAGGAAGACACCCGCCAGCAGCGCCGGAATGACCTGGGCCTGATAGCCCACCTTCTGGATCACGAACAGACCGAAGTCCCACACCTCGGGAGTCTGCTGACCGATGCCGTAGGCGTTCATCAGCTGCGGCGACACCAACGTCACCCCCAGCACGATACCGAGAATCTCGGAGCCGCCCATCTTCTTCACCGCAGACCAGCAGACACCGACCGGCAGGAAGTGGAAGATCGCCTCACCCAGCAGCCAGAGGAAGGCATGCACCTGAGCCCAGAACTGGCTGATCTCGGTGAGGGTGTGAGTACCATCGTCGAACATCTTGATGTCGCCGATGACGTTGCGAAAGCCCAGGATCAGACCGCCGGTGATGATGGCGGGCAGCAGCGGCACGAAGATCTCCGCCAGATGGGAGATGCCCCGCTCCAGCGGGTTCATGTTCTGGCGCGCCGCCTGCTTGGCGGCCTCCTTGCTACCACCGCTGACGCCGAGCTGTTCGGTCAGCGCCTTGTACCACTGCTCCACCTCGTTGCCGATCACCACCTGGAACTGACCGCCCTGGGTGAAGCTTCCCTTCACCGCCGGGATGGTTTCGATGGCCTTGCTGTCAGCCTTGGCCGGATCGCTGAGGACGAAGCGCAACCGGGTCAGGCAGTGGCTGACGGTGGCGATGTTCTCCTTGCCACCGATCTTGTCGATCAGGATGGCCAGGTGCTGTGCGTTGATCTTGGACATGGGTCTTCCCTCTGTGACGCCATTGAATAGTGGTCTGCATCGCCCTTGCGAGCCACTCTTTGGGCTCGAGCGCTTTTGGTATCGTTCCCATTTAGCATGCCGACAATCTCGCCAGATCAAAATGGGAACGTTCCCAATTCGTGGCCAGCGTCACAAAAAGCGCGTTTTTTGTTCAATCCAGAGTGATGGGGCTCACAGGGTGCGGCAGGGTGCTATGGTCGCCAGCGGCGGCTGCTCCTGCTCGATCTGGCCAAGCAGCTGGCGTGCCGCCTGCTCCCCTGCCCCCTTGTAACCGAGATCCAGGGTGAGGGCGTTGGGGAAGAGGAAGGTGAGCATGGAGTTGTTGCCAAGGCCGGTCACCAGCACCTCGCTACGCCCTTGTTCTTGCAGGTATTTTGCCGCGCCGATGGCGAGGGTATCGCTGGCGCAGACCAGTGCGCCAGTGGTCGGGGTGAGCAGCTCGGCAGCCAGCCGGTAGCCGCTTTGCAAGCTGAGATCGCCGAGGGCGCTGCGCGCCGCCAGCCCCTGCTCGGCGCAATAGCCGAGGTAGGCGTCGAGTCGGCGCTGGCCGGTGGTGAGATCCGAGGCATCCACCCCCAGATAGGCGATGTCGCGGGCGCCACGGCTTGCCAGCTGCGCCAGCATGGTGCGCACCGCTCCGGCATCGTCGAAGCAGACCGAAGAAAAACCGGGGTATTCGCGGGCGACCAGCACCAGCTTCTCTTTCAGCGGCGCCATGGCGGCATAGTCCAAGTCATTGAAGGCGAACAGGATGATGCCATCCACCCCGCGCCGCTCCAGCACCGCCAGATGCTCCTGCACCTTGGCGGGGGAGAACTTGCTCTCCATCAGCACGGCATCGTAGCCACGCTGGTAGAGGGTCTCCAGCATGCCGCGCACCGCCTGATTCTCCGAGCTGGAATCGAGCCGCGAGACGATGATCCCCACCACCTGCTGACTCTGGCTGCGCATGGCCCGCGCCGACTTGCTCGGCACGAAGCCATGCTCGGCGATGATCTGCTCCACCCGCTCGCGGGTCTCCTGCTTCACCTTGGGATCCTGATTGAGCACCCGGGAGACGGTCGACTTGCCGACGCCGCTCAGTCGGGCGATATCGAGGATGGTCAGTTTCTTGTCCATGAATTGGCTCACAGGAGGCTAGGCGGTGGAATTGCCCACATTGTTGTGATTAACCCCTGTGAATACAAGTCCATGGCGTTAGAATGCCCTTTTTGCCCCGCCGTCAGGGTATGTGGGCACAGCACAGGATGCTCATCATGGATCTGCTGGCCAGTCTGCTCTTCTCCCTCTCCATCACTGGCCCCATCTGCGTGGTGCTGCTGCTCGGCATCTTGCTCAAGCGGCTGGGACTGCTACCGGATCCCTTTACCGAATCCGCCTCGCGACTGGTGTTTCAGGTCACCCTGCCTGCCCTGCTCTTTCTCAGCATTCTGGGCACCAACTTCGCCACCATGCCGAGCCTCTGGTTTATCGGCTATGGCCTGCTGGCCACCGTTATCAGCTATCTGGTGCTGGAGCTGCTGGCGGGCCGTTTTATCGGCGAGCAACGGCTGCGCGGCATCTTCGTGCAGGGGAGCTTTCGCGGCAACAGCGCCATCATAGGGCTCGCCTATGTGCAGAACGCCTACGGCCACGAGGGGTTGGGGGCGGCGGCCTTCTATGTCGGCGCGGTGACCGTGCTCTACAACATCCTCGCGGTCATCACCCTGACCCGCAGTCTCGGCGGCGCCACCGGGATCCGCCCCATTCTGCTCGGCATCATCAAGAATCCGCTGATCATCGCCATTGTGGCGGCGCTGCCGTTTACCCTGCTCGGTATCAAGATGCCGCAACTGCTGCTCACCACCGGCAGCTACTTCGCCAACATGACGTTGCCGCTGGCGCTGCTCTGCACCGGCGCCTCCCTCAGTCTCGATGCCCTGCGCGGTGGCGCGGCGCTGGCAGGTTGGGCCAGCATCATGCGGCTGTGCCTCATTCCGGCAGCGTTCACCCTGGGAGCCGCCCTGCTCGGTTTCAGCCATCTGGAACTCGGCATTCTGTTTCTCATCAGCGCCACCCCGACCGCCGCGGCCAGCTACGTGATGACCCGCGCCATGGGGGGCGACAGCGTACTGGCCGCGAACATTATCGCCACCACCACCCTTGGCTCGCTGGTTACTACCAGCCTGGGGGCGACCCTGATGAACTATCTGGGCCTGATGTACTGACTGCTTGACCTTGCCGGAGGCGGCAGCTTTAGGCTGGCGCCCATCAACAGAGGAGATATTCCATGACCATCGAACTCACCGTGTCCGGCATGTCCTGTGGTGGCTGCGCCGCCAGTCTGCAAAAAGCGTTGCTGACCCAGCCTGCGGTAACCACCGCAACCGTCGATTTCGCCAGTAGCAAGGCCGTCATCGAAAGCGGGCTGAGCAAGGCCGAGCTGATCGCCCTGATCGAAGCCCAGGGCTTTCAGGTAGGTTAATTTATCTCTATAGAGGTATTAAACAGGTTAAAAATCTGTACCCACCTGTCTTTTGGTGAGTTTTATCACAGATATTGCTGTTTAAATGGGCAAACTTGCTGCGATTATTCCAACCATAAGGATTTGCAGCATGACCCTACCGATCCGCAAGACCCTGCTCGCCGCCGTCGTTGGCCTGACCCTCTCCCCCATGGCAATGGCCCTGCCCAGCGTCCATATTCTGGCTACCGGCGGCACCATCGCCGGGGCAGGCCAGTCGGCTACCCAGTCCAACTACGAGGCAGGCAAGGTAGCCATCGAGACCCTGATTGCTGCCGTTCCCGAGATGAAGAACGTCGCTGACGTGCAGGGTGAGCAGGTAGTCAAGATCGGCTCCCAGGACATGAACGACGAGGTGTGGCTCAAGCTGGCCAAGCGGGTCAACGAGCTGCTGGCCAAGGATGACGTGGACGGCATCGTCATCACCCACGGCACCGACACCATGGAAGAGACCGCCTACTTCCTCAACCTGACTGTCAAGAGCGACAAGCCGGTAGTGCTGGTTGGCGCCATGCGCCCCTCCACCGCCATGAGTGCCGATGGCCCGCTCAACCTCTACAACGCCGTAGTGACTGCTTCCGACCCGAGCTCCAAGGGCCGTGGCGTGATGGTGGCAATGAACGACACCGTGCTGGATGCCCGCGATGTCACCAAGACCAACACCACCGGGGTGCAGACCTTCGCCTCCCCCAACTTCGGCCCGCTGGGTTACATCCACAACGGCAAGATCGACTATCAGCGCACTCCGGCCCGTCTGCACACCAGCAAGACGCCGTTTGACGTGAGCAAGCTCGACAAGCTGCCGCAGGTTGGCATCGTCTACAACTATGCCAACGCCACCGATCTGCCGGCCAAGGCGATGGTGAACGCCAAGTTCGACGGTATCGTCAGTGCCGGTGTGGGTAACGGCAACCTCTACCATACCCTGTTCGATACCCTGGCTCAGGCGAGCAAGGATGGTATCCGCGTGGTGCGTTCCGCCCGCGTGCCGACCGGCGCCACCACCCTGGATGCCGAGATCGATGATGCCAAATACGGCTTCGTGGCCTCCGGCACCCTCAACCCGCAAAAATCCCGCATCCTGCTGATGCTCTCCCTGACCCAGAGCAAGGATCCGGCCCAGATCCAGCGCTGGTTCCAGCAGTTCTGATCAAGGTTGTCTGACAAGTGATGAGCAAGGGCGGGACTTCCCGCCCTTTTCCATCCCGTGGCGCCCACCTCGCCACGCGCTCCGTCTCGTTGGTTCCATCCTTTCCCCTTTTCTCGCCATCGCGGACTCTCGTCAGCAAATTAGCGAGCCGGATCACCCGCTTTCACAAGCGCATCGCGGCCAAATTCATTACACTGCCAGCGATCTTATCTACTCAAGAGGTGCTGTTGCTGTATGGAAATATTGATCCTGCTGGGATTGATTTTGCTTAATGGCGTCTTCGCCATGTCAGAAATCGCCATCGTCACCGCACGCAAGGCGCGCCTCGGCAAACTTGCCAATGAAGGCAACCGCTCCGCCGCCATCGCCCTCAAACTGGGTGAAGACCCGACCCATTTTCTCTCCGCCGTCCAGATAGGCATCACCAGCATCGGTCTGCTCAACGGTATTTATGGCGAATCGCTACTGGCCCAGCCCTTCTCGCTCTGGTTGCAGGAGTGGGGACTATCCCCCAAGAGCAGCGGCCTGATCGCCACCGTCATCGTGGTGGTGGTGGTTACTTACCTCTCCATCGTGGTGGGGGAGCTGGTGCCCAAGCGGCTTGGCCAGCTCAATGCCGAGCGCATCGCCTGCCTGATGGCCCGCCCGATGCACTGGCTCGCCACCCTGACTCGCCCCTTCGTCTGGCTGCTGTCGGCCTCCACCAATGCCAGCCTGCGGCTGCTGCGGGTCAACCAGAATGGCAGTAACAATGTCACCGAGGAGGAGATCCACGCCATGCTGGTGGAAGGATCGGAAGCCGGGGTGATCGAGGATCATGAACACACCATGCTGCGCAACGTCTTCCGTCTCGACGAGCGCAGCCTCTCCTCCCTGATGGTGCCGCGCAGCGATATCCGCTATCTGGATCTGGCGCTGCCGCTGGAGGCCAACCTGCAGCGGCTGGTGGAGTATCGCCACAGCTATTTTCCGGTCTGCGACGGCAACCTGTCAGAGCTGGTGGGGATCATCAATGTCAGCAAGGTGCTGCACGCCTATATCAAGGGAGAGCCTATCGATCTGGCGGCCCTGACCCAGGAGGGCAGCCTGCTGCCCGAGACCCTCAACGGCGTCGAGCTGCTCAACCACTTCCGCACCCACAGCGAACAGATGGTGCTGGTGGTGGACGAATATGGCGAATTGCAGGGGCTGGTCACCCAGCAGGATCTGCTGGAGGCGCTGGCAGGGGATTTCCAGCAGGAGGATGGCAGCGACAACTGGGCCTTCCGGCGCGCCGACGGCAGCTGGCTGCTCGATGGCCTGATCCCGCTGCCGGAGTTGAAGGACTGTCTGGAGCTGGTTCGTCTGCCAGAAGAAGAAAAACATCACTATCACACCCTCGGAGGGCTTATCATGCTGCTCCTTGGTCGTGTTCCACACACCGGAGACCTGGTGACACTGGAACAGTGGCAACTGGAAATTGTTGACATGGATGGCCTGCGCATCGACAAGGTGCTCGCCATGCCCTTGACCGATCAACCCAGCTAACCTGCGGAGTTTGCAAGTATGGAGCAGTTTTACCAACTGGCTCACGCCTTTATGAATCACGATCTGAACACACTTTCCGATCCCAAGATGGCCTTCATGATCTGTGGTGTGATTTTGACGTTTCTGGTACTGGAGAACGGATTCATCCCTACCGCCTTTCTGCCCGGTGACAGCCTGCTGCTCCTCACCGGCGTGCTTATCTATCAGGATGTGTTGTCACTCGGGGTGATCCCGCTGTTGATCATGGCTACCTTTGTCGGCACCTGGCTCGGTTACATGCAGGGGCGCTTCCTCGGCCATACCCAGCTTTACCACCGGCTGATGTCCCACGTGGAAGAGCGACACCAGCAGAAGGTCTACCACCTGCTGGACAAGTACGGGATCATCACCCTGATCACCGCGCGCTATATCGCCTTCGTGCGCACCGCCTATCCCTATATCGTGGGGGCCACCGAGCTGCCGCAGGGGCGTTTTCTCATCGTCAATCTGATCAGTTCCATCATGTGGATCTGCCCGCTGGTCGGCACCGGCTACTACCTGAGCCACACCAAGCTGGCAGCCGAATACCAGACCCAGTTCTTCAACATCATCATCTATCTGCCGGTAGTACTCCTGGTGGGTGGCATGGTGGCGCTGGTCTGGCGCTGGATCAGCAAACGCAAGGCCGCACAGCCGCGGGATTGACCCCTCGCGCAACGCCCGACCCGAAAGCCCTCGCCAGAGGGCTTTTTTGATCGCCTATTTTGCGCAAATAGCAGAAATAGTCCCGCTCGGCCCTTGTAAAGCCGGGGTAAAAATGAGTGAATCTAGCGCCTTTTTTTGGATGGGAATGGAGTCGGTTGTATGTGGTGTCGGATTCGCGCAGCAGCGCTGGTGGTCGGGTTGATGGGAATGCTGGGATTGCCTGCGGTCAACGCGGCACCCAACCCAGCCAAACTGGAAGTACGCTCAAGCAGCGCCCTGGTCGTGGATGTAAAAACGGGCAAGACGCTCTACCAGAAGAATGCCACCAAGGTGCGTCCCATCGCCTCCCTCACCAAGCTGATGACAGCACTGGTGGTGCTGGATGCCAAACAGAATCTCAACCAGACCATCACGGTCGACAAGAACGATCTGGATCGGGTTAAACACACCCACTCCCGCATTCGCATGGGCACCAAGGTGACCCGTCGCGATGCCCTGCATCTGGCGCTGATGTCCTCCGAAAACCGGATGGCCTCGGCACTGGCGCGTCACTATCCGGGTGGTCGCAGCGCCTTCGTGCGGGCCATGAACAACAAGGCCAGACAGTTGGGGATGCGCAATACCCACTTCTACGACTCCACCGGCCTCTCCACCCGCAACGTCTCCACCGCCCAGGATCTGGGCAAGCTGGCCGCCGCCGCCTATCGTCAGCCGCTGATCCGTCAGTTCACTCAGGATGAGAACCGGGAGATGCGCTTCAGCACCCCCGCCTACAGCCTGATGTTCAACAACACCAACCCGCTGGTAAAAAACCCGGATTGGGACGTGCGCCTCTCCAAAACCGGCTTCACTGACGAAGCGGGCCGCTGTCTGGTGATGCGCGCCAAGCCGGACAATCAGGAGCTGGCCATCGTGTTGCTCAACTCGGTGGGCAAACGCACCCCCATCGGCGATGCCAACCGCATTCGCAAATGGCTGAAAAGCTGAGTAATGCTCTCAACACCAAAGGATGCTGCGGCATCCTTTTTTATTGCCCGCAGAACGCCTCAGCAGGCCTTACGGGATGTTGATAGCCAAACCCTGAGTGATGAGCTGCGCACAGTCCCCCGCAGCAACAGCAGGCATACAGCCCACTTGCAGATGAGGCAAAGGCTTGTACCGTTCAGAAGAACGCGGCGCAATAACAGAAGAGGTATAAAAGAGGACAAGAACAGACAGGCAGGAGAGTGACCCGGACGCCACAGCGAACGCGGATCCACACGACAGGGGTAAATGTCGCCCATAAAAAAACAGCCCCGACCGAAGTCGAGGCTGTCTGTATGGTGCGCCCGAGAGGATTCGAACCTCTGACCACCTGGTTCGTAGCCAGGTACTCTATCCAGCTGAGCTACGGGCGCTCACAAACTTTTGGTACTGCTTGAAAAATGGTGCGCCCGAGAGGATTCGAACCTCTGACCACCTGGTTCGTAGCCAGGTACTCTATCCAGCTGAGCTACGGGCGCTCATAAACTTTTGGTACTGCTTGAAATATGGTGCGCCCGAGAGGATTCGAACCTCTGACCACCTGGTTCGTAGCCAGGTACTCTATCCAGCTGAGCTACGGGCGCTCACAAACTTTTGGTACTGCTTGAAAAATGGTGCGCCCGAGAGGATTCGAACCTCTGACCACCTGGTTCGTAGCCAGGTACTCTATCCAGCTGAGCTACGGGCGCTCACAAACTTTTGGTACTGCTTGAAAAATGGTGCGCCCGAGAGGATTCGAACCTCTGACCACCTGGTTCGTAGCCAGGTACTCTATCCAGCTGAGCTACGGGCGCTCACAAACTTTTGGTACTGCTTGAAAAATGGTGCGCCCGAGAGGATTCGAACCTCTGACCACCTGGTTCGTAGCCAGGTACTCTATCCAGCTGAGCTACGGGCGCTCACAAACTTTTGGTACTGCTTGAAAAATGGTGCGCCCGAGAGGATTCGAACCTCTGACCACCTGGTTCGTAGCCAGGTACTCTATCCAGCTGAGCTACGGGCGCTCACAAACTTTTGGTACTGCTTGAAAAATGGTGCGCCCGAGAGGATTCGAACCTCTGACCACCTGGTTCGTAGCCAGGTACTCTATCCAGCTGAGCTACGGGCGCTCATAAATCGTTGTGTCGTTTTAAATGGTGCGCCCGAGAGGATTCGAACCTCTGACCACCTGGTTCGTAGCCAGGTACTCTATCCAGCTGAGCTACGGGCGCCCTGTTTTAAAACGATAAAAAAAGCTTACTTATCAGTAAGCCTTTTCCAAAGTGTCGACTTGCTGATGGTCAACACATGACTCTTGCTTGAGTCGTAATATGGTGCGCCCGAGAGGATTCGAACCTCTGACCACCTGGTTCGTAGCCAGGTACTCTATCCAGCTGAGCTACGGGCGCTCATAAACTTTTGGTACTGCTTGAAATATGGTGCGCCCGAGAGGATTCGAACCTCTGACCACCTGGTTCGTAGCCAGGTACTCTATCCAGCTGAGCTACGGGCGCAAATGGCGGAGAAGGGGGGATTCGAACCCCCGATGCGGGTATAAGCCGCATACTCCCTTAGCAGGGGAGCGCCTTCAGCCTCTCGGCCACCTCTCCGTTTGCGGGGCTGATAATACTTCACAGGGATTTTTAGTCAAACACTTTTTTGGAGAAAAAAGCGCGTTCGCTCAGCATTTGGTCAAAGCGTGGAATATTCAAACAATATCGGCACTTATCCCGCAGTTTCGCACCTTGCAGGGCGATTTTTTGGGGGCCAGAAAAACAAAAGGCGACACATAGGGTGTCGCCTTGTCACAGCCATGAACGCAGCTTAGAAGCCCGGTTGGCCCGGTACTTTCTCGGCCTGGATGCGCTGGTAGATCTCTTCACGGTGCACGGAGACCTCTTTCGGTGCATTCACACCGATACGGACCTGGTTGCCTTTAACGCCCAGTACGGTGACAGTCACTTCATCACCAATCATCAGGGTTTCCCCAACACGACGAGTCAAAATAAGCATTCGCTTGCTCCTGTATCCTGTTTTGTTTTTATATCGATATGCGACATTATCTTACAAAGATACCGATATGGTAAATGGTTGAAACTAAATCAATCAGAGATTGTTAGCCCAAGGGCTGCTCCTGCGGTGCCTGATCCAACCCGAAAGCCGCGTGCAGGGCGCGCACTGCCAGCTCCAGATACTTCTCGTCAATGACCACAGAGATTTTGATTTCAGAGGTCGAGATCAACTGCATGTTGATCCCCTCCTCGCCCAATACCTTGAACATGGTGCGCGCAACACCGGGATGGTTCCACATGCCGACACCGACAATGGAAACCTTGGCAATTTCGCCATTTCCCTGCACGCAGGAGGCACCCAGCTCAGTCGCTGTCTCCTCCAGCAGTGCCCGGGCGCGGCGGTAGTCGTCACGATTCACCGTGAAGGTGAAGTCGGCGGTGCCATCTCCCAGGGTATTCTGCACAATCATGTCGACATCAATGTTGGCGTCGCTGATCGGATTCAGGATCTGCGCGGCAACGGTTGGTCTGTCCGGCACGCCCAGAATGGTCAGGCTGGCCTCGTTGCGGTTAAAAGCGATCCCGGATACCAGGGGAGCTTCCATCCTATCACCTCCATATGTGATTAAGGTTCCCTCTCCATCGATAAAGCTCGACAGCACCCGCAGCGGGACGCGGTACTTGCCCGCAAATTCCACCGAGCGGATCTGCAGCACCTTGGCACCGAGACTGGCCATCTCCAGCATCTCCTCGAAGGTGATGGTGTCGAGACGACGCGCCTTGGGCTCGATGCGCGGATCCGTGGTGTATACCCCATCCACATCGGTAAAGATCTGGCACTCATCGGCCTTGATGGCCGCCGCCACGGCAACCGCCGTGGTATCCGAACCGCCGCGGCCCAGGGTCGTGATGGCGTTATGCTCGTCACGGCCCTGGAAACCGGCGATCACCACCACCTTGCCTGCTGCCAGTTCGGCATGAACCAGTTCGGTGTCAATGTGAGTGATGCGCGCCTTGCCATAAGCGGAATCGGTATGAATGCGCACCTGATCACCGGTCATTGAGACCGCAGGACAACCGCGTTTGTTCAACGCGATCGCCAGCAGCGCTATGGTGACCTGCTCACCGGTGGAGACCAGCACATCCATCTCGCGCCGGTTGGCATCAGGATCCAGCTGCTGGGCCATGCCCAGCAACCGGTTGGTTTCGCCCGACATGGCGGAGACAACCACCACCACGTCGTGTCCCTGGGCGCGGGTCTGCTCGACCCGCTCAGCTACCGCCTCGATCCGCTCCAGTGTGCCGACCGAGGTGCCGCCGTACTTCTGTACATAGAGTGCCACAGATCACCTCGCCCTATTACAGGCGCTCTTCCAGCCAGGAGTGAACGGATTGCAGCGCTGCCGGCACCGCCTCAGGCTGGGTACCACCCGCCTGTGCCATGTCCGCACGACCACCGCCCTTGCCACCCACCTGCTGGGCAACCAGATTGACCAGCTCACCGGCCTTGACCTTGCCGGTCAGGTCGTTGGTCACACCCGCGATCAGGTTAACCTTGCCGTCGGCACAGGTTGCCAGCAGCACGACACCGGACTTCATGCGATTTTTCAGCTCGTCCAGCATGCCGCGCAGAGATTTCGGATCGGCCCCTTCCAGCGCTGCAACCAGCACCTTCTGACCATTGATCTCGATCACCTGACTCAGCAGATCGTTACCGGCCTGAGCGGCCAGCTTGGCCTTGAGCTGCTCCAGCTCGCGCTCCATCATCTTGGACTTGTCCAGGATCTGGCGCACTTTGCTGCCGATGGAGAACTGATCGCCTTTCACCAGTGCGGCAGCCTCTTCAAACTGCTCGGCCAGCTGGTGCATGAAGTCGATGGCGCCCTTGCCGGTCACCGCTTCGATACGACGCACACCGGCGGCGATACCGCTCTCGGCGATGATCTTGAAGAAGCCGATGTCACCGGTGCGCTTGGCGTGAGTACCGCCACACAGCTCGGTGGAGTAGTCGCCCATGCGCACCACGCGCACGTCGTCTTCATATTTTTCACCAAACAGCGCCATGGCACCGGCAGCCTTGGCGGCGTCCAGATCCATCACCTGAGTGCTGACTTCGTGGTTGGCACGGATCTGGGCGTTGACCAGCTCTTCGATGCGACGAATGGTCGCCATGGTCAACCCCTCGAAGTGGGAGAAGTCGAAACGCATGCGCTCGGCCCCTACCAGAGAACCTTTCTGGGTCACGTGATCACCCAGTGACTGGCGCAGGGCGGCATGCAGCAGGTGAGTCACGGAGTGGTTCAGGGCGACGGCCTGACGGCGATCGCCATCGACCACGGCTTCCACTTCGGCGCCCTTCTCCAGGGTACCCAGCTCCATGTAACCCTTGTGGATGATCGCCTTGCCCGCTTTCTGGGTGTCGGTCACGGCAAAGATGCCGTCGTCCACTTTCAGGGTGCCGCTATCGCCCACCTGACCACCAGACTCGGCGTAGAAGGGGGTCTGCTCCAGAACGATGACGGCTTCGTCACCGGCGATCAGGCCATTCACCTCTTCGGTGCCCTTGTAGATGCCGAGCACACGGGTGCGCTCGCTCAGGTTCTTGTAACCGGTAAACGGCGTTTCGAAGTCAAGCTTGAGCATCTCGTTGTAGTTCACGCCGAAGCTGGAGGCCTCTTTGGCACGAGCACGCTGCTTCTCCATCTCGACGGTGAAGCCCTCTTCATCGATGCCGATGTCGCGCTCGCGCACCACGTCAGCAGTCAGATCGGCCGGGAAGCCATAGGTGTCATAGAGCTTGAACACCACCTCACCCGGCACGACTTTGGCGTCGCCTAGGTTGGCCAGCACATCTTCCAGCAGCAGCAGACCGCGATCCAGGGTGCGGACGAACTGCTCTTCCTCGATGCGCAGTACGCGCTCGACCAGCGGCAGCTGGGCGATCAGCTCGGCGCCCACATCCTTCATCTGCACCGCCAGCTCGGCAGCCAGTTTGTAGAAGAAGACGTCGGTAGCACCCAGCTTGCGACCGTGGCGCACGGCGCGACGGATGATGCGGCGCAGCACATAGCCGCGACCTTCGTTGGACGGCATCACGCCGTCAGCCACCAGGAAGGCGCAGGAGCGGATGTGATCAGCGATGACGCGCAGGGACTGGTTGCTCAGATCGGTGGTACCAACGATCTCGGCCGCTTTCTTGATCAGCGCCTGGAAGATGTCGATTTCGTAGTTGGAGTGGACACCCTGCATGATGGCGGAGATACGCTCCAGACCCATGCCGGTATCCACGGACGGACGGGGCAGCGGCTCCATGGTGCCGTCAGCCTGACGGTTGAACTGCATGAACACCACGTTCCAGATCTCGATGAAACGGTCGCCATCCTCTTCCGGCGAGCCGGGACGGCCACCCCAGATGTGATCGCCGTGGTCATAGAAGATCTCGGTGCAGGGACCGCACGGGCCGGTATCACCCATCGCCCAGAAGTTGTCGGAGGCGTAAGGGGCACCCTTGTTGTCACCGATGCGTACGATGCGATCGGCCGGTACACCGACCTCTTTCTCCCAGATATTGAACGCTTCATCGTCAGTCGCGTAGACGGTCACCAGCAGGCGATCTTTCGGCAGCTGCAACACTTCGGTCAGGAAACCCCAGGCAAACTTGATGGCGTCATGCTTGAAGTAGTCGCCGAAGCTGAAGTTGCCCAGCATTTCGAAGAAGGTGTGGTGACGGGCGGTATAGCCGACGTTTTCCAGGTCATTGTGTTTACCACCGGCACGGACACAACGCTGGGACGTGGTGGCGCGGTTGTAGGCACGCTTCTCGGCGCCAAGGAACACATCCTTGAACTGGTTCATACCCGCGTTGGTAAACAACAGGGTCGGGTCGTTATGCGGTACCAGCGAGCTGGAGGAGACAACCTGGTGTCCCTGGGAACGGAAATACTCGAGAAACGCAGCGCGTATCTCTGACGTGGACATATACATGGAAAATCCTGCTTGATTCGAATACGGACTTTTAACCGCATTAATGTAAGTTTTCTGCGGGGTAAAGTAAAACGTACAGGCCCGTCACGGGCGAAAAAGCGCGCATAAATGGATACGAAGAGAAAAGGGAGGCAAACAGAGGCTTTTTGAGCCGGGGATCAGGCCAAAAGCAGTGGAAAATAGCCATGTGGCACGGCAGAACCGGCCTTTCGCCATCCCCGTCCCTCAAGCCACTGAATGGGCAGGGAAAATCCTGTAAATGCGAGATAAGGGGTATCAGCGCGTGCTGCATAGAAGAGTAAAGAGTGCAGCGGGAACGCTGTCACAGCTGCTGGCAGTATGGCCATCGGCACTGGCCGAAACAGAAAGTCAGTCACGTGATCAATATGCCTGACAACAGAGCGGGCACGGCATCGTCTCATGACCTTGCATCACGCAACAGGGTGCCAGCCCCGACTACTCTGAGGCCGACTCTTGCAGGGTTGATATCGCATAACGCGCCTGATCCTGGGTAAAGCCGCGCCCCAGCAGGTATTTGAGCCACTTCATCCGCAGCTTGAAATCCGCCAGATCGGCCACTCTGGCACGCCGTTCGAGCAGGGCAAACGCCAGTTCAAACCAGTCCAGCTCCGGTTGATCGAAGGCGGCATCGATCTGCATATCATCGAGCCCCTTGCGGCGCAGATCAAAGCGGATTTTGATGGGGCCATGCCCCTTGGCTGCACCGGCCCGTACCGCCATGCCACCGTAACGTTCGTCATTGACCCAGTTGTAACCGCGGCAGTAGTCGACCACCGCCTCGATCACCTCTTCATTGAAACCCTGCTGGCGCAGCCGGTTGGCCAGCTCGGACTCGGCGCTCTCGCGACGTGCCAGACTGCGCATGGCAAAGGCGCGGGCAGCGGCAAACAGCTCTTCAAAGGAGAGTTCAACGGGTTCGGGGAGAGATTCATCGACCATAAATGACAAGGCCGGGTATCAACCCGGCCTCCTTTACCTTATTCGAACTCTTGTTCGCTTTCGTCTTCAAACTCTTCGGCGGCAGCTGCCACCGGCTTTTCTGCCGGTACGGCACCGGAGAGCAGCAGTTCGCGCAGACGCGCTTCAATTTCGCCAGCCATCACCTTGTTCTCGGCGAACAGCTTCATGACGTTGGCCTTGCCCTGGCCGATTTTCTCGCCGTTGTAGCTGTACCAGGCACCGGCCTTGTCGATCAGCTTGTGCTTGACGCCCAAGTCCACCAGCTCGCCCTCTTTGGAGATACCGGCACCGTAGAAAATCTGGAATTCAGCCTGTTTGAAGGGCGGGGCCACCTTGTTCTTGACCACTTTGACGCGGGTCTCGTTACCGACTACTTCGTCACCTTCCTTGATGGCGCCGATGCGACGGATATCCAGACGCACGGATGCGTAGAACTTGAGCGCGTTACCACCAGTGGTGGTCTCCGGGCTACCGAACATGACGCCAATCTTCATCCGGATCTGGTTGATGAAGATGCACAGGCAATTGGCGTTCTTGATGTTGGCGGTCAGCTTGCGCAGCGCCTGGGACATCAGACGGGCCTGCAGGCCAACGTGGGAATCACCCATTTCGCCTTCGATTTCCGCTTTCGGGGTCAGGGCCGCAACGGAGTCGACGATGATGACGTCAACGGCGTTGGAGCGAACCAGCATGTCGCAGATTTCCAGCGCCTGTTCACCGGTATCCGGCTGGGAGATCAGCAGGTCGTCGACGTTGACGCCCAGCTTGGCAGCATAGATAGGGTCGAGCGCGTGTTCCGCATCGACGAAGGCACAGGTTTTGCCTTTCTTCTGGGCTTCCGCGATCACCTGCAGGGTGAGGGTGGTTTTACCGGAAGATTCCGGGCCGTAGATCTCGACGATACGACCGCACGGCAGACCGCCAATGCCCAGCGCCACGTCCAGCGAGAGGGAACCGGTAGAGATGGCTTCGATATCCATGGTCTTGCTGTCGCCCAGACGCATGATGGAACCTTTGCCGAACTGCTTTTCAATCTGACCCAGCGCAGCCGCCAGTGCCTTCTGTTTGTTCTGATCCATGCCAATCTCCGCTGGAAATCGTGAGTAAGAAGTGAAGTTGGGCTAAGTATACTGTCTATTCATACAGTATCAAGCCCAATTTATCTGAGCAGGGCCAACAGACCCGACAAGGCCTGTCTCACCGCCTGCTGACGTACCTGTCGGCGATCCCCGTCGAAGCGGGCGAGCAGAGAGTGGTGGCGACCGTTGCGGTCGGCCCAGGCGAACCAGACGGTGCCGACCGGCTTGTCCTCGGTGGCGCCGCCGGGGCCAGCGATGCCGCTGATGGCCACGCTAATGGCGGCCGACGAGTGGGCCAGCGCGCCACGTGCCATCTCCAGCACCACGGCTTCGCTCACCGCGCCGTGCAGCTCAAGGCTATCGCTGCTCACCCCCAGCATCTGCTGCTTGGCCTCGTTGGTGTAGGTAACAAATCCGCGATCGAACCAGCCGGAGCTGCCCGCGATGTCGGTGATGGCGCTGGCCACCCCGCCGCCGGTACAGGATTCTGCGGTTGCCGCCAGCCAGCCCCGTTGACCGAGGGCTCGTCCCAGCTCAATGGCAAGGTGCTCTATCTCTGCATCCAGTTTCATCACGACTCCTGCTGATCCGCTCAAGAGGCACATTATGCGATCCCGCTACCACCCCCCGCAACCACGGCAGACCGCCACGGCAACCGCCCTTGCCTGTTGCAATGGGAGGTTGCTCCGGTGCCATGCCTTCAATAGTGCCGAGCAGCCGCCCCCGGAACACCCGCTCCCCCGTCGCGGCGCTTATGTGTAGAATGGCGCCATCAAGCTCAAGGCTCATCACCGCAGACACTGGCCCGCAGAGGCCCCTTCTGGAACAGAACATGACCGCACAACACCACGCTACTGGCGCTGCGCCAAGCGCCAATCTGAGCGCCCACACACCCATGATGCAGCAGTACCTTGGCCTCAAGGCCGAGAACCCGGAGATCCTGCTGTTCTACCGGATGGGCGACTTCTACGAGCTGTTCTACGACGATGCCCGCAAGGCCTCCCAGCTGCTCGATATCTCCCTGACCAAGCGCGGCCAGTCGGCCGGCAGTCCCATTCCCATGGCAGGCGTCCCCTATCACGCCATCGAGGGCTATC
Source organism: Aeromonas sp. YN13HZO-058 (assembly GCF_001921245.1). Lineage (NCBI taxonomy): Bacteria > Pseudomonadati > Pseudomonadota > Gammaproteobacteria > Aeromonadales > Aeromonadaceae > Aeromonas > Aeromonas sp. YN13HZO-058. The sequence goes on from NZ_MQSY01000038.1 coordinate 24,188, forward strand.
TGGCCAAGCTGGTGCAGCTCGGCGAATCCGCCGCCATCTGCGAGCAGGTAGGGGATCCCGCTACCAGCAAGGGGCCGGTGGAGCGCAAGGTGATCCGCATCATCACCCCGGGCACCGTCTCCGACGAGGCGCTGCTCAGCGAGCGACAGGACAACCTGATCGCCGCCGTTTATCACGATGGCCGCCGCTTCGGCTATGGCACCATGGACATCGGCTCCGGCCGCTTCTTCATCAACCAGTTTGAGAAAGAGGAGACCCTGCTGGCGGAGCTGCAACGCACCAATCCGGCCGAGCTGCTCTATCCCGAATCATTCGAGTTCCTGCACCATATCGAGGGTCGCCGTGGCCTGCGCCGCCGCCCGGAGTGGGAGTTTGAGCTGGGCACCGCCCGCAAACTGCTTTGCCAGCAGTTCGGCACCCAGGATCTGGTGGGCTTTGGCGTCGACAAGAGCGAGACCGCCCTGTGCGCCGCCGGTTGCCTGATGCAGTACGTCAAGGATACCCAGCGCACCGCCCTGCCCCACATCCGCAGCGTGCGCCTCGAGCAGCCCGATCACGCCGTCATCATGGATGCCGCCACCCGCCGCAATCTGGAGCTGACTCAGAATCTGGCCGGTGGCTATGAAAATACCCTGGCCGAGGTGCTGGATCGCACCGCCACCCCCATGGGTAGCCGTCTGCTCAAACGCTGGATCCACCAACCGATCCGCGATCGGGTAATCCTCAAAGGCCGTCAGAGCACCATCAAGGAGCTCATCGAGCAGAACCTCTACGACGAGTTGGGCAACCTGTTGCGTCAGGTCGGCGATGTGGAGCGGGTGCTGGCCCGTCTCGCCCTGCGCTCGGCTCGCCCGCGCGATCTCACCCGCCTGCGGCAGGCGTTCGCCCAGCTGCCCGAGTTGCAGCGCCTGCTGGCGGATAACGAGCACGAAGCGGTGCAACAGCTGGCCGAGCGCGCCAGTACCTTCCCTGAACTGCTCGACCTGCTGGAGCGTGCAATCATGGAGGTGCCACCGGTGCTGATCCGCGATGGCGGCGTCATCCGTGACGGCTTCAATCAGGAGCTGGACGAGCTGCGGGATCTGGCCAACGGCGCCACCGCCAGCCTCGCCCGCATCGAGGAGCGGGAGAAGCTGCTGACCGGCATCAACACCCTCAAGGTGGGTTACAACAAGGTGCACGGCTTCTATATCGAGGTGAGCCGCGCCAACAGCCATCTGGTGCCGGCCCACTACATCCGCCGCCAGACCCTCAAGAACAACGAGCGCTACATCATCGATGAGCTGAAGAAGTACGAGGACAAGGTGCTCACCGCCCAGGCCCAGGCGCTGGCGCTGGAAAAACGGCTCTACGAAGAGCTGCTCGATGCCCTGCTGCCCCACCTCGGTGATCTGCAGGAGTCCGCCGCCGCACTGGCGGAGCTGGACGTGCTGGCCAATCTGGCGGAGCGGGCCGAGACCCTGGACTACCGCTGCCCCACCCTGATCGACGAGGATCAGATCCTGATCGAGGCGGGCCGTCATCCGGTGGTGGAGCAGGTGATGAGCGATCCCTTTATCGCCAACCCGATCCGGCTCGAGCGGGAGCGACGGATGCTGATCATCACCGGTCCCAACATGGGCGGTAAATCCACCTACATGCGCCAGACCGCGTTGATCGTTTTGCTGGCCCATATCGGCGCCTTCGTGCCGGCCGACAGCGCCCGCATCGGCCCCATCGACCGCATCTTCACCCGCATCGGGGCGTCGGACGATCTTGCCTCCGGCCGATCCACCTTTATGGTGGAGATGACCGAGACCGCCAACATCCTCAACAACGCCACCGCCCGCAGTCTGGTACTGATGGATGAGATTGGCCGCGGCACCAGCACCTACGACGGCCTCTCGCTGGCGTGGGCCTGCGCCGAACAGCTGGCGAGCAAGATTGGCGCCTATACCCTGTTCGCCACCCACTACTTCGAGCTGACCCGCCTGCCCGAGCTGATGAGCGGGCTGGCCAACGTCCATCTGGATGCAGTGGAGCACGGCGACACCATCGCCTTTATGCATGCGGTGCAGGAGGGGGCAGCCAGCCGCTCCTACGGCCTGCAGGTGGCGGCGCTGGCGGGGGTACCTAAATCGGTGATCCAGCAGGCCCGTCACAAACTGCACGAGCTGGAAAGCGCTACTCCGGTCGCCGCCGGTGAAAGCAGCCCGGCTCCGGTGGCTCTCGCCCCGCAGCTCCATCCTGTGGTGGAAGAGCTGGAAGCGGTGCGCCCCGACGAGCTGACCCCCCGCCAGGCGCTGGACCTGCTCTATCGCCTCAAGCAGATGCTGTAAGCAGCTGCCGCCGCGCCAGCATGCAAAAGGGGAACCGCGAGGTTCCCCTTTTTATATTCAGCACGTGATGCTCAGCACCGACCCCAGCCGTTCAGGCCACCGCTCGCGCCTCCCTGCGGGCCCGCAGCAGGCTCTGGCGCCCCTGCCAGTAGCCCTGCAGATAGCCGGACTCCAGCTTGAACGCGTCGCGGGTAAAGCGGGAGACAGGAAAATCGGCCGGTGGCGCGATCACCTCGATCTCGCAGTCGGCAGGCGGCATCTCGATAAAGTCGAGAGCCCGGTTGTAGGCCACATCCCGTGCCAACATCGCCTGTGCCAGCGCGGGCTGGGTCTTCAGCAAGGCTTTGACCATCCAGCAGAAGCGGGCCGGCTTCTTGCGATACCCGCGCGGCTCGGAGAGCACCACCGTCATCCGCCGCGCCCCGCGCCGATAGGCCTCGATCACCGGAATGGAGTCGCTGATGCCGCCATCGGCCATCGGGCGCCCCTCGACACAGGGGGTCTCGTGCTGCACCACCGGCAGGGCGCAGGTGGCGGTCAGCACCTCGTCCATATTGTCGGGGCACACCGGCAGGTAGACAGCCGCGCCGGTCGCCACCTCGGTGGTGACCGCATAGAAAGGGATGCGGCAGGCGGAGAAGGTATCGAGGTCGAGGGGAAAGCGGTAGCGACTGGTGCGCCAGAGCCAGCTGACATCCACCAGATCGCCCCCCTTGACGAAACGCAACGGGTCGAGAAAGTCGCTACTACAGGCCAGCTCGGTGATGATGTGATGACTGCGGCGCGGCTGCTCGCTCAGATAAGAGACCAGATTGGTGGCACCGGCCGAGACGCCCATGACGAAATCGAACGGGTAGTGGTGGCTTTCCACGAAGGCATCGAGCACACCGCTGGCGAAGATGCCGCGCATGGCGCCCCCTTCGACAATCAGGGCGCGAGGGTGGGGATTAAACATAACAAGGCTCCGTCAGCTGTAATACCTGCCGGGATCGATCCCGGCCCAGTGATGGACGCCTTCATGCAGAACATCAAGACGCCGCAGCAGGACGGTTCAGACTCGCATCGGCAAGGCAGCAGCCGGACAGATGCAAAACGTGAAACCGTGAAGCGACCCCCAGTATATGCAGCGCAACAACCTTCAAAAAATGAATTTAAATAATAAAAAACATGCCAATTTGGCATAATTGGCCTGATGAAAAGGCCAGCCGCAGGGCTGGCCACGTCACTGATTGCTGATTCCGGCTCAGGGCAAGCCGGGGCCGAAGTGCCCCGTTACCGGATCGTAGTGGTAGGCGTCGTAATCAAAGTCGATCCCCTTGAGCAGCGGGTTGGGCAGCTCGAACAGCTGCCGCTCGTGGAGCCTGGCCTGATCGAGGGAGGGCTTGAAGTAGCGCAGCCAGAGCTGCTGTAGCGAACCATCCTGCCACGCCAGCTTGAGCCCGGCCTGAATGCGCCTGAGCCCCGTCTGATTCCCCTTGTAGGTGTAGAAGAGATGGAGGAAGGGGTAGTGCAGAGCGATGTGCGGCTCCACGGTGAGACCAACCACATCCCGATGCTGCTCCAGCTCGGTGAAGAGCTCGTTGGCGCCGCGGCAAAAGAGGTCGGCCCGCCCACGGGCCACCAGCTTGAACAGGCGCTCGTAGCTGTCCACCTCCAGCACCTGCAGACCGGCCGCCCGCAGAATGGCAGCATCCTGCCAACCGCGCCCCTGCACGTTCTGGTACTGCTTGAGCTGTTCGAAGCGGGTCACCCCCGCAATTGCCTTCGCCTGCTGCGGACTGACGAAGCAAATGCGATAACCGAGGATGCCCAGCTCCACCGGGAAGCGGACATAGTCGAGGGCATCGCCGCGATCGGGCTGTGGGGTATCGACGGCAAAGAAGTTGGGGTAGAAGTTGGTTTGCAGCACTTGGCGCAGCCGGATCCGATTCATCGGCGGCGCGGCCCGCAGCTCGTAGTCACCGAAGCTGTCACGGGTCTTCTCCAGCGCCAGCTGCAACAGATCGCGAAAATAGAGAGTGCGCTGATCCCGCTCGCTTTCGGGGCTGATATGAGTAAAGACGTCGCTCGCCCGCAGGGGGGCGGCAAGAAGGGAAAGGCTGCACAGCAGCAAGCAGGAAGCGAGGCGATGAAAGGTCATACTGCTCATCCCGGGAATACACGCTCCCTAGAGTGTAGCGCCGGGATGAGCCGCCTTCTAAAGGGAAACTCGACCTACCAGAACATCTGGCCCAGCAGGGGCGCCAGCAGCACGGTCACCATGCCGGCGATCATCATCACCATGCTGGAGACCACCCCCTCCTCGTTGCCCATCTGATAGGCCTTGGCGGTACCGGCACCGTGGGCCGAGGCACCAAAGCCCGCCCCCTTGCCAAGACGGCTGCGAATGGCCAGCACGGTGAGCACGCTCTCCCCCACCGCCATACCAATCACCCCGGTCAGCACCACAAACAGCGCGGTGAGATCGCTCTGACCGCCGATGGCGCGGGTCGCCTCTACCGCAAACGGCGTGGTGATGGAGCGCATCGCCAGACTGCGCTGCAGCATGTCGGAGAGATCCAGCCAGCGGGCCAGCAGCACGGTACTGCCCACCGCCATGATGACGGAAGCGAACACCCCCACTGACAGCGACAGCCAGTGGCGGCGAATGAGCTGGCGGTTCTCGTAGACCGGCACGGCGAAGGCAACGGTGGCGGGGCCCAGCAGCCAGAGCAGCCAGTGGGATTCCGCCATGTAATCCTGATAGGGGATGTGGAACAGCAGCACCACCGCCACCAGCAGGGTCGGCGCCAGCAGTAGCGGCATCAGCGGCAGGATGCGCTTTTTGCCGTAGAGCCATTTGCTGGCGTAGTAGAAGATTAGAGTGAGGGCGAAGCAGAGCAGCCCGAGCAGGGTATCAGACATGACGGCGACTCCGGCGGGCCAGTTTCAGTTCGAGGCGGTAAACCCGGTCCACCACCAGCGCGGTGGTGCCGAGCACTAGCGTGGTACTCACCAGCAGCACCACCATGATCCGCCACCCCTCTTGCAGCAGCAGCTCCTGATAGTTGACCACCGCCACCACGGCGGGGACGAAGAACAACAGCATCTCCGCCAGCAGCCAGCGAGCACCGGCCTCAAACCACTGCGCCTTGACCACCCCGAGCAGGATGCAAGCCAGCAACAGCAACATGCCGGTGAGGTTGGCGGGCAGCGGCAGATGGAGGGTGCGCACCGCGATATCGGCCAGCAGCCAGATGGCTGCCAGCAACACAATCTGGAAGGGAGTCTGTAACCAGCGCAAGCAGAGGGCTTTCATGATCGTCGTCTTTCTGTGAACCGGCTCACAGTATAGAGTTGAGCAAAACCTGCCAGAAATGAATTAAAATTATCAAATTCATGCCGCATAGGCATACTTCATCCCGTACCCGCCAACACGAGTCGAGAGAGTCCATGGATATTCGCGCCCTGCGCTATTTTGTCGAACTGGTGCGGGAAAAAAGCTTCACCCGCGCCTCTGAAAAGCTGTTCGTCACCCAGCCCACCATCAGCAAGATGATCCGCAATATCGAAGAGGAGCTGGGCCAACCCCTGCTTAACCGGGAGGGACGCCGCTTCACCCTGACCGACAGCGGCCAGGTGCTGTTCAACCGGGCCCAGATTATTCTGGCCCAGATGCAGCAGCTGGAGGCCGAACTGGCGGATCTGCAGAGCCTGCAACACGGTCGCCTCACCCTCGGCATTCCACCCATGGTGGGGCACGTCTATGCGGATCTGATCCGCGCCTACCGCACCCGCTATCCCAAGGTGGAGCTGACGCTGGTGGAGTACGGCGGTCGCCGCATCGAACAGGCGGTGCTGGAGGGGGAGCTGGATCTCGCCATCACCATGCTGCCGACCAAAGAGGGGGGCGCCCTCAGTGCGCTCGAGCTGGATCAATACCCGATTAGGGTGGTGCTGCCGGATCAACCGCGCTGGCGCGGCGATGCGCCGCTGCGGCTGGAGTCCCTGCAGGAGGAGCCCTTCCTGCTCTATACCCAGGCATTTACCCTGAGCGAGCGGCTGGAGCAGGCGTGTCAGGAGGCGGGCTTTGTGCCGCAGGTGGCGGCGCGCAGCAGCCAGTGGGATTTTCTCACCGCCATGGTACGCAGCGGCATGGGGGTCGCCTTCTTGCCGGAGCCGGTCTGCAACCGGTTGACCCCCGATGGGTTGGTGCTGCGGCCGCTTGAGCCCGAACTGAGCTGGCGACTCGGGGTGATCTGGCCGAGCGAGCGCTATCTGTCGCGCACCGCCGAGGCCTGGCTGGCCCTCTGTCGCACGCGGCAGGCACCTCAATAATCACCGAAGCGATCGGTCTGCGGATTGTAGAAGTAGGGGCGGTAATCGAAGCTGATCCCCTCGAGGAAGGGGTTATCCAGCCGCAGCAGTCGGCGCTGGGAAAACTTGGCAAAGGCGATGGCCGGGCCAAAACTCTTGCGCCACAGCGCCTGTAGCGAACCATCCTGCCATGCCAGTTGCAACCCCTGCTCGACCCGTAACAGTGCCTCGCGATTATTGGGGTTGGTGTAGAAGACCCGGGGCAGTGGGTAGTAGATCAACAGCGCCTCATCCACCAGCAGATCCGCTATCTCCTTGTGGGTGAGCTGCTCGCTGCGCAGCTCGCTCGCCCCGCGGCAGAAGAGATCGAAGCGGCCCCGCGCCACCATCTTGAACAGCTTCTCGTACCCCTCTACCTCAACCACCTCCATCCCGGCGTAGCGCAGGATATCCACATCCAGCCACCCCTTGCCCTGACCAAAGGTGAACTGACGCAGCCCCTTGAGGTCGGTCACTCTGCTCACCGCCGCCTTTTGCTGTGGGCTGACGAAACAGATGCGGTAGCTGACGATGCCCAGATGGATGGGAAAACGGACATAGGTGAGCCCCAGCCCCTCGCGGGTGCTGCTGTAGCTGTCCATCACAAAGAGGTTGGGGTAGCTGTCGAGCTGCATGCTGAGCCGCTCGCGCGCCTTGGTCATGGGCGGTGCGGGGACCAGCTCATAGTCGCCAAACTGGTCGCGGGTCTTCTCAAGGGCGAGCCGCAGCAACTCCCGATCATAGGTGGTGCGCGGGTCCCGCTCGCTCTCCGGGCTGATGTAGGTAAACCGGGTGGCCGCCTGCCCGGTCAGCGACAACAGGCAGAGCAGCGCGGCGGCCAGCAGATGCAGGGAGGACATAAACCGGGCCTTGGCTGAAGGGGTACTTTCAGTGTAGCCCCTGAGCGCGGGCGCCCGACCCAGCCACCACCCCATGGTCTCTTCCCCTTTTTGGCCAGTTGCATCCATCAGCCTACTCCCCCGCCGGAGGCGTGCTTCTGAGCGACGCGGCATAACGTTGGTAGGCAGCTGAGTCGCGCACCTGCTCGATGGCATCCCACACCTGCCGGCTTTGTTGGGGATAGGCCTGATAGAAGTGGTGAGAGAAGACCAGATAGTAGGGTTTCTCCACCAGCACCGGCGACAGCCGCTCGATACGGGCTTGCAGCTCGGGATGAGCCGCCAGAATGCTGTCAGCCACCTCGGTCTGGATGGCCGTCGCCTGCGCCCGATCCATCACCAGCTTTTTCAAAATAATCAGCGGGTCACGGCTGGAGTCATCCACCTCGGCCCCCGCCGCCAGCAACAAGTCGACGATGGAAAATCCCGACTGGGCCGCCACCATGCCCTTGACCCTGAGGGTGGTGCCATCCCACTGGCTCTTGCCCCCCTTTAGCTGATAGAGGCTGTAGCTCTCTATCAGCAGCCGCTTGGCGGGGTCTGGTTTGCCCCCGCGCATGGGATAGACCCCCACCTTGGTCGCTCGCTCGACGCTGTAACTCATCTTGATGGCCGCATCCATCTGGCCACTGCTCACCTGAGAGAGGCAGCGCTTCCACGGTAGCGGCGTCAGCTCGATCTCGGCATTGAGGGCGGTGGCAACCGCCTTGAGGTGATACTGGACAATCCCCTCGCCCGATTGCAGCAGCCAGGGGTAGGAATCACTGTTTTCGAGGCAGGTACGCAGCGTAAAGGCCGGGGCCGCGCTGCCGGTGGCGGACAGCAGCAACGCGATGAAGAGCAGGATGCGGGCAGATACGCGCATGGGCCATCTCCTTGGCGGCAACAATCTCTCCCTTACTCTATCAGAGCCAGTGCACCTGATAACCCGGCTCAGGGCAGTGAACCGAAATCATCCGCCTGCGGATTGTAAAGGTAGGGGCGGTAGTCAAAACCCCCCTTGAGTAGCAGCGGGTTGCCGAGCCGGAAGATCTGGCGAGCCCCCAGATTGGCAAACACCAGCGAGGACTGGAAGTGGTGACGCCAGAGCCGCTTGAGGGAACCATCCTGCCAGGCCAGTTGCAGACCGCGCGCAAGACGCTCGCGCTCCTGAACATAGTGGGCATTGCTGTAGAACACGTGGATCAGCGGATAGAAGAGGGCCAGATGGCGATCGACCGTCAACCCAGCCACCTTGCCCTGATGAGATTGCCACTCCGGCAGGATCTCGTTGGCCCCGCGGCAGAAGAGGTCGATGCGCCCCCGCGCCACCATGCGAAACAGCGACTCATAGTTATCCACCTCATGCACGGTCAACCCGCCGTGGCGCAGGATCACGGCATCCTGCCAGCCGGTGCCCGCCCCCAGAGTGAAGTGGCGCAACTGATCCAGGGTGTTCACCCGCGCCAGCTCGGCAGCCCGAGCCGAGCCGACGAAACAGACCCGATAGCCGAGGATCCCCATATCGATCGGGAACGGGATCGATGCCACCTGATCCGCCCCCCCCTGATAGGGCCAGCTGTCGACAATAAACAGGGCGTTTTCGCCCTGCTCCTGCACCTCGATCCGCATCCGCGCCTTGTTCATCGGCAGGGAGTCCAGCAACTCGTAGTCACCATATTCGGGGCGGGTCTTCTCCAGCGCCAGCTGCATCACCTCACGGTAATAACGCATCCGCATATCCTGACTGTTTTCAGGACTGAGCAGCGTAAAACGGGTGGCAGCCAGCAAGGCAGAGGGGAAGGATAAACAGAGGCAGAGCAACAGAAGTCGATAGATCATGGCTGAACTCATACAACGGGGTTCATCCAGTATAGACTGGCTCTCCCCCCGTTGAGGGCGGGCCAGTTGCGGCTTGCGCGCCCGATCACCGGTGGGGAAGTCCGGGCCGACACCGGCCCGGAGCGCGGGATCACGCCGTGCCCGGCACTACTCTTCGCCGATGGGAGCGGCGATCCACTTCATCAGCGTCAGCATATCCTGCGGCGCCACCCCGACCGAGAGGCCGCGCTTGCCGCCACTCACCAGGATCTCGTCAAACTGCAGCGCCGACTCGTCGAGCACGGTAGGCAACAGCTTCTTCTGGGCCAGCGGGCTGATGCCACCCACCTTGTAACCGGTCAGCTTCTCCGCCTCCGCCGGTTTCATCATCTCCACCTTCTTGAGGCCGGTCGCCTTGGCCAACTGCTTCAGGCTGCACATGCCGGATGAGGGAACGATAGCCACCACCGCCTGCTTGTCGTGGTGGGCGACCAGGGTCTTGAACACCTGCGCCTCCGGCAGCCCGAGCTGGGTCGCGGCATGCTTGCCGAAATCGTCGTGGGCTTCGCACTCGTAGGGGTAGAGCTTGTGGGGAATTTTGAGCTTCTTCAGCAGGTTGATGGCAGGAGTCATGATGGTTGCCTTGGATAGAATCACATGAAACAAGTGTAAATAGTCTGCGCCTGCATGGCGAGGGATGCAAGGCGAGAGGCTTGTTTACTGTCTGCAGACGCGAACCTGGCAATAAATGACAAGTTTAATAAGGCGATCACCAATGTCGTGCCGATAGTGACTCCCTCGGAAAAAACAATTGACAACAATTCTCATTTAATCAATGATTGATTCCCAAATGAACCACTCTGGAGATAGCGGATGAAGCTCTGTTTGGCCACAGCCATTTTTGCTGTGCAGCATTTCAAATGCCAATGCCAATACTTGCCCATTGAGTAACTGCAACACACTACACGCTGGTGAACATTACTCTATTAATGCCAATGAAAAGTATTGTATCAATTTCAACAAAGAAAACATCACGGTGGTAAACCTTTCGAGTCGATACATTGAAATAGAAGACAAAAATTCAAATCCAACTGTTATATACTCTGGTGAATTTGTTGATGTCGATACCATATCAACAATCGCAAATTCAACCAAGGTAGTTATCAGCATAGAGCACGATAGCTTTATCGTGATAAGAGATATAAATGAAAGCAAGCGTAATAAGAGAGCGGCACCAGTAGTATGGGCAGGCGGCGGTGCCGTTATTGGGGTGATGGGTGTCATTGCCAACAATCCTGATGCAAACATGAGAGAGATTGCTGCAGGTGCATTTGGTGGTGCCGTTACCGGCGTGTTGAGCCCCATTATGGGAAGTGGTGTCGCAGGCATGATGGCTTCAGGCAGTGCTGGCCTGGCAGCAAGCGGTGGCTGTGCTTCCTGTCACTCGTGATGATAATCGTCATATTGATGGCGGCCGTTGCAGCAACCTTCATGTTAAGCAGCAAGCTGGTCCATCGAATTGCATTGCTGCTAATTTCGAGCGGTTCAATAATATTTAGTTATCTCTCGGGCAATCCCTCAGCCTGGATATACATCACCTTTATTATACTCACCATTATTTTAAAGGTAAAATATCGCTCCACTAAAATGCGTTGTGATGATGTTATACTGGGTTGCTATATAATTTTCTACATCCAGCCATTAGTCTTGAGGCTAATCTGATACACTCTCTTTAAATGCAGTAGACGAGATAAGCTCGCAAAAAAAGAGCGCATATTATGCGCTCTTTTTATTTCAGACCTGTTTGGTAATATTTATCAACCCGTATTACGCATACCTGCGGCAATACCGGCGATGGTGACCATCAGCGCCTTATCCAGCTCGGGGTGCAGGGTCTCCGGGTGGTTGCGGGAGCGGTTGAGCAGCTCGGCCTGCAGCACGTTGAGCGGGTCTGTGTAGGGGTTGCGCAGCTTGATGGACTCCTTGATCCAGGGCTGATCCTCCAGCAGATCCTCGCGCGGGCTCAGTTTCAGCACCACCTCGATGGATTCGGCGAGCTCCTGACGCAACTGTTTGCCAAGGCCCCACAGCTCCTGCGGCACCAGACGGGTGTCGTAGTACTCGGCGAGCCAGACGTCAGCCTTGAGGAACACCATCTCCAGCATCTCGAGGCGAGTGCGGAAGAAGGGCCACTGGGCGCTCATCTCTTCCAGCACCGCCAGCTTGCCGCCGTCGATGGCCTGTTGCAGCGCCTTGTGGGCACCGAGCCAGGCCGGCAGCATCAGGCGGTTCTGGGTCCAGGCGAAGATCCATGGAATAGCGCGCAGGCTCTCGACGCCGCCGTTGGGCTTGCGCTTGGAGGGACGGGAGCCGAGCGGCAGCTTGCCGAGCTCCATTTCCGGGGTAGCGGCACGGAAGTAAGGGACGAAGTCCGGATGACCGCGCACGATACTGCGGTAGTGATCGCAGGAGTCGGCAGCCAGCTGTTCCATCACCTCGCGCCAGCACTCTTTCGGCTTGGGCGGCGGCAGCAGGTTCCCTTCCAGCACGGCGCTGGTGTAGAGCTCCAGGCTCTTGATCGCCACTTTCGGCAGGCCGAACTTGAAGCGGATCATCTCCCCCTGTTCGGTGGTACGCAGACCGCCGCGCAGGGATCCCGGCGGCTGGGAGAGGATGGCCTGATGGGCAGGCGCACCACCACGACCGACGGTACCGCCACGGCCATGGAACAGGGTGAGGCGGATATTGTTGGCTTCGGCCAGTCCCACCAGCGACTCCATGGCAGCGTACTGGGCCCAGCCAGCGGCCATCATCCCCGCATCCTTGGCGGAGTCGGAGTAACCGATCATCACGTACTGACGGCCCTGAATGTAGCCGCGATACCAGTCCACCGAGAGCAGGCGCTCCATCACGGCGGTGCCTGCCATCAGGTCATCCTGGGTTTCAAACAGCGGGGCGACCGGCATGCGGAACTTGCAGCCCGCCTCCTTGAGCAGCAGCTGTACCGACAGCACGTCGGACGGCGCACCGGCCATGGAGATGATGTAGATGCCGAACGCATCGGGGTCGTGCTGGGCGATGACCTGACAGGTATCCAGCGTCTCGCGCACCTCGGCGCTCGGCTCCCAGTCGTGGGGAATGAGCGGGCGGCGCGAGTTCAGTTCATTGAGCAGGAAGGCCTGCTTGTCATCTTCGCTCCACTCGGCGTAGTCACCCAGACCCAGATAGCGGGTCAGCTCGGAGAAGACCAGCCCATGGCGCTCGCCATCCTGACGGATATCCAGCTTGACCAGATGGATGCCGAAACAGGCGACCTTGCGCAGCACGTCCAGCAACATGCCATCGGCGATATTGCCCATGCCGCAGGCGTGCAGTGAGTGGTAGCAGAGCTCCAGCGGCTCGCGCAGCTGGGCGGTGGTGGTGATCAGGTCGCGACTCTCGCTCACCTGACCCTGCACCTTGGCAGTAAGGTGCTCCTTGGTTTCGCGCAGCGCTTCACGCAGCTCGCGCACCAGCGCACGGTAGGGCTCGGGGTGATCGCCTACGCGAGCGCGCACGGCGTTGGTACAGTCGGACATGGAGAGCTCGGAGGTGAGCTCCTTGATGTCTTTGTAGAACAGGCTCACCGCCATCCAGCGGCCCAGCTCCAGCACTTCGGCAGTCACCTTGGCGGTGACGAAGGGGTTGCCGTCGCGGTCACCGCCCATCCAGGAGGTGAACTTGACCGGCGCGGCATCCAGCGGCAGCCGCACACCCAGATGGTGTTGCAGACGCTCGTCCAGATTGCGCATGAATTCGGGGATGGCTGGCCACAGGCTGTTCTCCACCACCGCAAAGCCCCACTTGGCCTCGTCGACCGGGGTTGGGCGCTGTTCGCGGATCTCGTTGGTGTGCCACGCCTGATTGATCAGCTGTTCGATGCGGTTGAGGATCTTGTCCCGCTCGCGGGGCAGCAGGTCGGAGAGCTCCAGCGCCTCGAGGCAGTCGTTGAGCTGCACGTGCTTGTGGATCAGGGTACGACGGGTCACCTCGGTGGGGTGAGCGGTCAGCACCAGATCGATATCCAGCTCGCGCACGGCCTGAATGATGGCCTCCTGCGACAGGTTGGAGGCTTTAAGCTTGTCGAACATCTGCTCCAGCGGATCCGGGGTGCAGACCTGCTCTTCGCAGCGACGGGAGATGGTGTGGAACTGTTCCGCCACGTTGGCCAGATTGAGGAACTGGCTGAAGGCGCGGGCCACCGGCAGCAGCTCGCTATCACTCAGGGTGCGCAGGGTATCGAGCAGACGTTCCCGGTCTGATTCATTGCCCTTGCGGGAGGACTTGGCCAATTGGCGAATGGTTTCGATCTTGTCGAGAAAGGCCTGACCCTGATGATCCTTGATGGATTTACCCAGCAGCTGACCCAGCATGCCTACGTTGGCGCGTAGTGCGGCGTACTTTTCGTTCATTCCACATCCTTATCTTGTTGGTGCCTGACACCCATCCGGGGTGCAAGACGACCTCACTTATTGTTGTGCGATTACAACATATGCTCCGTCATCTTAGGGTGACAATCTACCCAGATTGTCTGCGCAAGGTCAAATAACAGGCCGATTCAGAACATGTATTTCCATCACCACTCAACAACCGGCTTGTTATGTAACTTACTTACAGTTTTACGCCCCTTTCACCGCCGCCGCTACAGGCAAAAACGTCTGATCAGGTGCTGCAACACCGTGGTGGTCGGCTTGACGAAGGAGAGGTCGAGATACTCATCCGGCTGGTGCGCCTGGGTGATATGGCCGGGGCCCATCACTATAGTCTCGCAACCAAGCTGCTGGATAAACGGTGCCTCGGTGCAGTAGTTGACCGACTCAGCGGCGCGGCCGCTCGCCTTCTCCGCTTCGCGCACCAGCACAGAGTCGTCGGCGCAGGCATAGGCGGGAATGGGCTCGTGCAGATGTTGCAGATGCAGGCAGCCCGGCTGGTGAATTTCGATGGGCGACAGCGCCTCTTTGAGCATCCCCATCAGCTCGTCCGGCCCCACCTGCGGAGTGGGTCGCAGATCGATATGCAGCTCGCAGCAGCCGCAGATGCGGTTCGGGCTGTCGCCCCCCTGAATGTAACCAAGGTTCAGGGTCGGCTGTGGCACGGCAAAGCGGTGGTCAGCGTAGCGATCTTTCAGATCCTGCTGCAAGCGCAGCACCTGCCCCATCGCCTTGTGCATGATCTCCATGGCGTTGACGCCGTTGGCGGGATCCGAGCTGTGACCGCTCTTGCCGGTAATGCGGATCGCCTCCGACATATGCCCCTTGTGGGCCACCACCGGCACCAGTCCGGTCGGCTCGCCAATCACGGCGTAGTCGGGTTTCAGCTCGGCCGCCGCGGCAATGGCGCGAGCCCCCGCCATGGTGGTCTCTTCGTCGGCAGTCGCGAGAATGCGCAGCGGCTTGCTGAGCGTCTTGAGGTCAATCTCTTTCAGTGCCTCGACGATAAAGGCGAAGAAGCCCTTCATATCGATGGTGCCGAGGCCATAGAGGCGGTTGCCCTCTTCGGTCACCTTGAAGGGATCCTTGCTCCAGCCCCCCTCATCGAACGGCACCGTATCGGTGTGGCCCGCCAGCAGCAGACCGCCCTCCCCCTGACCGATCGTCGCCACCAGATTGAACTTGCCCGGCAGGTCGGGGAGCGCCGTCACCTCGCACTGAAAACCGAGCTGACCGAACCAGTCAGCCAGCAGCCGGATCACCGCCTCATTGCTCTGATCCCACTTGGGATCCGTGCTGCTGATAGAGGGAATCGCAATAATATTCTTATAAAGTGAAAAAAAATCCAGATTGGCCATCAGCTCCTCCTTGCGTCCCCGGAATGTTTCTGTTAGAAAATACAAATGCAAAGTGAGTGCATTAATATTCTGTAATTTTACCTGAATATCTGGCTCATCAACAAAGGCTTCTAGTTGTAAGGGAAAGTTAATGTTCTGTCACCTGATCTATAACCGACGACACACACCCGCCTGAATTGCCCCTCCGCACTTGTGCAAAGGGGCGATCGAACACCCTTGTGCACTGCAGCGTCATGCTGTGAATCTCGAACTCTGACTTGGAATATTCAACATGCTTAACACCGTTATCGTCGGTGCCAGTGGCTACGCGGGAGCCGAACTGGCCGCACTGGTACAGAACCACCCACAACTCAAACTGTTCGGCCTCTATGTCTCCGCCGGCAGTCAGGATGCCCACAAGCGCTTCTCTTCCCTGCATCCCCAGTGGGTCGGCGCCCTCGATCAGCCGCTGCTGCCGCTGGATGACGACGGCATGACCCGGATCCTGACCCAGGCCGATCTGGTGCTGCTGGCCACCGCCCACGAGGTGAGCGCCACGCTTGCCCCCAAGTTTCTCGCCAAGGGGCTGCCGGTGTTCGATCTCTCCGGCGCCTTCCGGGTCAAGGATCAGGGCTTTTACGACAGCTTCTACGGCTTCACCCACGACAGCGAACAGTGGCTGGATCAGGCCGTCTACGGTCTGGCTGAGTGGAATGCCGATGCCATCGCCACCGCCCAGCTGATTGCGGTGCCCGGTTGCTACCCGACCGCATCGCTGTGCGCCCTCAAGCCGCTGCAGCAGGATGGCCTGATTGCCAAGGGGTGGCAGCCCATCATCAACGCCGTCTCAGGGGTTTCCGGCGCCGGTCGCAAGGCAGCCATCAACACCAGCTTCTGCGAAGTGAGCCTCAATCCCTACGGCACCTTCAATCACAGACACCAGCCGGAGATCGGCCATCACCTCGGCAAGGAGGTGCTGTTCCAGCCCCACCTTGGCAACTATGTGCGCGGCATCCTGGCCACCATCTATGTGCAGCTGGCGGACGGCGTCACCCCCACCCAGGTGGATCAGGCCTTCCTCAAGGCTTACGAAGGCAAGCCGCTGGTGCGCCTCACCGGCCAGATGCCATCCATTCGCGGTGTGGCAAACACCCCTTACTGCGACATCGCCTGGCAACAGCAGGGCAACATGCTGGTGGTGGTCTCGGCCATCGACAACCTGCTCAAGGGCGCCGCCTCGCAAGCCATGCAGTGCATAAATATCAAATTTGGTTTTGAACCGGCCACCGGCCTGATTTAAGGACTTAGGAAGGATCTCGAACATGGACAAACAGACGTTGGTAATCAAGCTGGGCGGCGCCCTTATCGAGAACGACGAGGCGCTGACCGCCCTGTTCGCCACCCTCAAAACCTTTCTCGACGATCAGCACCGTCCGCTGGTGCTGGTGCACGGCGGTGGCTGTCTGGTGGATGACCTGCTCAAGGGGCTGGGTCTCACCTCCACCAAGAAGAACGGTCTGCGGGTGACCCCGTTCGAGCAGATCCCCTTTATTGCCGGGGCGCTGGCGGGCACGGCCAACAAGCAGATGATGGCCAAGGCCATCGCCACCGGCATTCCGGCGGTGGGGCTCTGCCTCGCCGACGGCGGCCTCTGTCAGGTCACCCAGCTCGACCCGGATCTCGGCGCGGTCGGCGAGTGCAAGCCGGGCAACCCGGCGCTGGTAGCAGGCATCCTCGGTCAGGGCTTCCTGCCGGTGGTGAGCTCCATCGGCATCACCGCCGAGGGGCAGCTGATGAACGTCAACGCGGATCAGGCGGCCACCGCCATTGCCGAGGCGCTCGGTGCCGATCTGGTGATGCTCTCCGATGTGAGCGGCATCCTCGATGGCAAGGGCAAGCTGGTGCCCCAGCTCGACAAGCTGACCGCGCTGGATCTGATGGAGAAAGGGGTGATCCGCGATGGTATGGCGGTCAAGGTAGAAGCGGCTCTGCACGCCGCCGAGACCCTCGGCAAGCCGGTCTGTGTCGCCAGCTGGCGTTACCCGGATCAGCTGCTCAAGCTGCTGGCTGGCGGCGCGGTCGGCACCCAAGTGGCCATTTAATCTCCACCGGAACAAGGAACATCCGATGCAACATCTTCTGAAAGACAGTGATCTGAACAAAGCCCAGATTGAAGCGCTGATTGCGCTGGGCAAAGCGGTCAAGGCCGACCCGAAGAAGTACAGCCAGGCGCTGGCCGGCAAGAGCGTGGTCACCCTGTTCGAGAAGCCCTCCCTGCGTACCCGGGTCACCTTCGACATCGGCATCGCCCGGCTCGGCGGCCACAGCGTCTATCTGGATCAGCAGAACGGCGCGCTGGGCAAGCGGGAGTCGGTGAAGGATTTCGCCGCCAACCTGTCACGCTGGTGTGATGCCATCGTCGCCCGGGTGTTCGATCACCAGACCCTGGTCGAGCTGGCAGAGCACGGCTCTGTGCCGGTAGTGAACAGCCTGTGCAACCTCTACCACCCCTGTCAGGGGCTGGCCGACTTTATGACCATTGCCGAGCACTACGACGACCTGTCGAAGGTAAAACTCGCCTACCTCGGTGATGGCAACAACGTCAGCCACTCTCTGCTGCTGCTGGGGGCCACTCTGGGCACCGATGTCACCCTCATCTGCCCGAAAGGCCACGGCCCGGATACCCAGATCTTCCTGCAGGCGCAGGCACTGGCGGCCAAGTCGGGGGCGACCATCCACATCAGCGATGACGTGGCGGATATCGAAGGGTTTGACGTGGCCTACACAGATACCTGGGTCTCCATGGGCGACAACACCCCGATGGAGCAAGTCACCGAGCTCTTTATGCCTTACCAGATCAACCAGGCCCTGCTCGACCGGACCGGCATCCAGCACGTGCTGCACTGCCAACCGGCGCACCGGGAGCTGGAGATCACCTCGCAGGTGATGGATGGCCCTGCCTCCCTCATCATGGACGAGGCCGAAAACCGGATGCATATCCAGAACGCCGTGTTGCTGACCCTGTTTGGGCATAAATAGTCAGGGCAACAAGTAACGCGGCAATCAACCTGAATCACGACCCTTTTATTGAATCATCATCGAATCATCACGGAGAGAAGTAACATGAGCGGAATCAACAAGATCGTACTGGCTTACTCGGGTGGACTGGATACCTCGGCCATCATTCCCTGGCTGAAAGAGCACTATGACGCCGAAATCATCGCCTTCGTGGCCGACGTGGGTCAGGAGCGTGACGATCTGGAAGGGATCGAGCAAAAAGCCATCGCCTCCGGTGCCACCAAGTGCATCATCAAGGATCTGCGCGAAGAGTTCGTCAAAGAGTACGTCTACCCGACCCTGAAGACCGGCGCCGTCTATGAGGGCACCTATCTGCTGGGCACCTCCATGGCCCGCCCGATCATCGCCAAGGCGATGGTCGAAGCGGCACTGGCGGAAGGAGCCGATGCCATCTCCCACGGCTGTACCGGCAAGGGCAACGATCAGGTGCGTTTCGAAGGTGCGGTCGCTGCGCTGGCGCCCCAGCTGAAAGTGATCGCCCCGTGGCGTCTGTGGGACATGCGCTCCCGGGAAGATCTGCTGGCCTATCTGGAGACCCGCGGCATCCCCTGCAAGGCGACCCTGAAGAAGATCTACAGCCGCGACGCTAACGCCTGGCACATCTCCACCGAGGGTGGCGAGCTGGAGAGCACCTGGAACGAGCCGTCCGAAGCGGTCTGGCAGTGGACCGTATCGGCCGAGCAGGCCCCGGATCAGCCGGAGTACGTCAAGCTGACCGTGGCCAAAGGCGAAGTAGTGGCCGTTGACGACCAGCCGCTCAGCCCGCACCAGATCCTGATGACCCTGAACGAGCGTGCCGGCAAGCACGGCGTGGGCCGCATCGACATCACCGAAAACCGGATGGTGGGGATGAAGTCCCGCGGCTGCTACGAGACCCCGGGCGGTACCGTGATGGTCGCCGCGCTGCGCGCCGTGGAAGAGCTGGTACTGGATCGCCCGACCCGCGCCTGGCGGGAAAAGCTGGGGGCCGAGTTCTCCCATCTGGTCTATGACGGTCGCTGGTTCACTCCGCTGTGCAAGGCGATCGTCGCCTCTGCCAACGCCATCGCCGAAGATCTCGACGGTGAAGTGGTGCTGAAGATGTACAAGGGTCAGGTCACCGCGGTGCAGAAGAAGTCACCCAACAGCCTCTACTCCGAAGACTTCGCCACCTTCGGCGCCGATGAAGTGTATGACCAGAGCCATGCCGAAGGCTTTATCCGTCTCTACACCCTGGCCAGCCGGATCCGCGCCATGAAAGAGCAGCATCAGGCTATCGGTGGCGACCACACCCACGGCTAAGCAAGCGCGATAACCCGTTGATTCCGTTGAGGGGGCATGGCCCCCTCTTCTACAGGCAGAGGGCATAACCCCTGACCCATCATCGGCGGGTGTGACAAGAGCGGCAGCGCCCCGGCCGCTTCTGTGAGATAACAGACTCGCAGAAAAACAGGGCACGATTTCAAGCTCGGTGGCCAGGGCGCCGCCGACAACGCATTCAAGGAGAGCAGTATGGCACTTTGGGGTGGACGCTTCAGTCAGGGAGCCGATAGCCGGTTCAAGCAGTTCAACGATTCGCTGCGGTTCGATTACCGCTTGGCGGAGCAGGATATTCAGGGCTCCATGGCCTGGGCCAAAGCGCTGGTAAAAGTGGGAGTGTTGACCACCGATGAGCAGGGCAAACTGCAACAGGCGATGGAGGTGCTGCTCGCCTCGGTGCAGCAGGATCCCCAGCAGATCCTGAGCTCGGACGCCGAAGATATCCACTCCTGGGTCGAGAGCCAGCTGATTGCCGCCGTCGGCGATCTCGGCAAGAAGCTACACACCGGCCGCTCGCGCAACGATCAGGTCGCCACCGACCTGAAACTCTGGTGCAAGGCGCAGGGCGAGCTGCTGCTCGGCTCCATCACCGCCCTGCAGCAGGGGCTGGTCGCCTCCGCCCGTGCCAATCAGGCGGCCGTGCTGCCCGGTTACACCCACCTGCAGCGGGCCCAACCGGTCACCTTCGCCCACTGGGCGCTGGCCTATGTGGAGATGCTGGAGCGGGACTACTCTCGCCTGCAGGATGCCCTCAAGCGCCTCGATACCAGCCCGCTCGGCTGCGGTGCGCTGGCGGGTACCGCCTACGCCATCGACCGCGAAGCGCTGGCGCTCGACATGGGCTTTGCCGGCGCCACCCGCAACAGTCTGGATTCGGTCTCCGATCGGGATCACGTGGTGGAGCTGATGCATGTGGCGTCCCTCTCCATGACCCACCTGTCGCGCTTTGCCGAAGACCTTATCTTCTACAACACCGGTGAGGCAGGCTTTGTCGAGTTGTCCGATGCTGTCACCTCGGGTTCCTCCCTGATGCCGCAGAAGAAGAACCCGGATGCGCTGGAGCTTATTCGTGGCAAGACCGGTCGGGTGGTCGGCGCCCAGATGGGCATGCTGATGAGCCTCAAGGCGCTGCCGCTGGCCTACAACAAGGACATGCAGGAAGACAAAGAGGGGCTGTTCGATGCCCTCGACACCTGGCACGACTGCCTCGATATGGCGGCGCTGGTGCTGATCGATCTGAAAGTGAATGGCGAGCGCACCATGGCGGCGGCGCAGGGCGGCTACGCCAACGCCACCGAGCTGGCAGACTATCTGGTAGCCAAGGGCATTCCGTTCCGTGAAGCGCACCATATCGTCGGCGAAACTGTGGTATTCGCCATCAGCGTGGGTCGCCCGCTGGAGGAGCTCTCCATCGGCGAATTCCAACGCTTCAGCCCGGTGATCGAGTTCGACGTCTACCCCAATCTGGAGCTGGAAGCGACCCTCGCCAAGCGGGTCGCCAAAGGTGGCGTTGCCCGCGAGCAGGTAGAAGCGGCCCTTACCGCTGCAGAACAGTGGCTGGCCAAACGGGCGGGTTGAACCAACCTGCTTGTCATTCGAATAAGAAAGCAAAACGGCAACCCGAAGTTGCCGTTTTGCTATTTGTCCGTCACCAACAAGGATGTTCATGACACCCAATAAGATATTGAGATTTTTCTATTACAGATATTTTATAAAAATAGCATTAACACTAACCTTTCATTTTAAAAACAGCAACGTAAATCATCTTTATGATGACTCATTAATCGGAACTGCTCACTTATCTTTTATGGGGCAGATATTATTAAATGTGGGTTCAATGAGCACATATGCTTCATACCATGTCTTTTTATGACGCCTTAAGTTTGATATAGTCGCATCAATTCGTACCTGGTAACATCCTTAACTCTACCTAATATGTCAAAGAGAAATAACAATGACTCTACTTTCAAAAGAAACTGCATCGCAAGTACATAATGACATATCAAGATACCAAAATGAATTGTTACAAGCCATATCAGAAAACAAACTGCAAGATATTGATACCCTATTTAAATTTCTACTGGATAAATTTGTTCTCATTGGGACGTATAATAAAATCACTTGGCCTATAAAGCAAACAAGAAGATGGTGGGATTTTTTCTCAAAAATCAGTAAGTACGAGCAAGCATCTCACTTTATTTCTCTTATAGACGATAAGATGCCTGAATGCTCTCCATCACAACTAGAACCATTGGAGTTTGTTCGATTAGAATTGCTTTGGGGAATCACTGATGAATCTGATAGTTTGGAGTGCATAGCAACTTCATATACAAAGAAATACCCATTTAACATAGAGTTCCTACATACATCGGCACATATTTTAATTCGCAATACAAATACACGTTTTGATGCCATCCATTTATACAGAAAATGTATAGAGTCATGGGGACATGAAAATAACGATTTAATGAAGGTGGTTTATAATTATGAAATTGATATTTTCAGAGACACCTTGGAAACGCTAGACTATCTAAATGCAGAAAAGCAACTTGACTATATTATAAGTTTTGAGCCTTACAAGAACACCATCGCATTTAATAATGCATCTCTCATGCATAAGGAAAGACTTCGGGATAGAAAATTTACTGAAGCAAAAACAAAACAACTGGAAAGAGAAATTCGTGAATCGATTAAAGCAGAACTTGATACTCAATCAAAGAAAAACATTGAACAACTGAGTTTCTTTTGTGCTGTAATCACTTTCATTATCACAATTGCAATGTCTGCATTTAATACCGACTCTAAAACAGCCCCTATAGTTGTATTATCAACTGGAATTTTTACATTTTTATTGGTCACAGCATTCTCTTTATACAACTTTCCACCAAAAAACATATTCAAAGATTATCGCGCATATATAATGTCCATATATACATTACTGCTTATCTGCCTGTGCTACTCTATAGTTTTATAATCCATTTTAACAAAAATCAACTGACATTTTTATCATATTCATCGGTAGAAAATTAATAAAAACGGCAACCAGAGGCTGCCGTTTTTTATTGCTCACCGCCGTTCAGGCGCTGGCATTGAGCAGTTTGCCAACCCCTTCCCCCTTGCCATTGGGCAGAGTCTGTTTAAAGGCGCCGAGCAGCTGATCGAGGTTGAGATCGCTGGCACCAAGGGTGCCCTTGAGGGTATCGAGCTCGCTTTGCAGCGCGTCGAGGCGGGTGCTCTGGGTCCCGCTCGCCAGCTGGCTGCGGGCGCTATCGATGGCGGCAGGAAGTGACTGACCGCTATTTTCCTGCCCCAGAGTCTGCATCAGCTCACCCATAAAGTGGTTGATGGCAGCGCGGTTCTGCTCGCTATTGGCATCCTTGGCTCCCAGCCGCTGGAACAGGCTCTGGACGGTCGGCGGCAGGCGCTCCTCCTGCACGGTTTGTTGCACAGGCTCAGGTTTGCTACTGCTGCCAAGCAGCTGACTGCCCAGCTTGAGGGCGATTGAGGCAAGGGGAAGCAGGGTACTGATCATGATATCTCTCCGCGATGGCAGCCCTTGGTGGTGATGTGAGAAGGTGTGCATAAGCGGGGCCAGAACGATGAAAAAAACGCCAACAATAGTCAACTCATTGAGCCGTCGCGTGATTTGAATCGCTGCCTCGTGCCTGGGCATGACCATTGCGAGTATCAGAAGGGCGCCGGGCGGCCAGCGGCTGCCGCTGCGGATAAGCGCGGCAAAGGGGCATTGCCGGATCAAACCGGAAGCGGCGGAATGTCCTTATTCTCCGCGCCAGCCATCTCCGCGAGCGCACTTTTTTCATTCATGAAGCTTATGACCATTAAGAACATGTAAATTTTCTTATTTAACATGTTCACGCATGATGGCTCTCAAACCGGATTTGCCGTTGCCGCTATGCTGTCCGGCAGCTGCGCCCCCTCGCCTCTTTCGATTCTGGAGTCGTTATGTCACTGATTACCCCCCATATCTCCCCCGACGTCAGCCAACTGGCCCCCGGCTTTCGCGCCCTGAGTATCACGGTGCAAGCCGCGACCGTGGTTGACCCGAACGTGGGGGCGCGCGCCCTTGATGAAGCCTGCACCGCCATGCTGACCGCCGATGTGCCGTGGGCAGAGGCACATCTCGCCGCCTGGGCCGAGCTGTTCAGAAAGTTCGGCGCCAAGCCGCAGCGGACTCCCTGCTCCGCCGAGGCCCTGAGAAAACGGGTCGCCCGCGATGGCAACCTGCCCGCCATCGATCCCGTGGTCGATCTCTACAATGCCATCAGCATCCGCTACGCCATTCCAGTCGGTGGCGAAAACCTGTGCGCCTATGAGGGACTGCCGCGACTGGTAGTAGCCGATGGCAGCGAGCAGTTCGATACCATGAAAGGGGGCGAACCCGCCCACGAATCTCCGGAACCCGGCGAGGTAGTCTGGCGGGATGACAAGGGGGTAACCTGTCGGCGCTGGAACTGGCGGCAGGGGGTGCGCACCCGACTAAGTGTCGATTCGGGCCAGATGTGGTTCATTCTGGAGAGCCTGCCCGAGATGCCGCTGGCCGCCTTGCAAGAGGCTGGAGATAAGCTGATTGCAGGACTCCGGGAGATGATGCCGGAAGCGGTGATCGCGCAGAGCCTTATCGGCAATATCGAATAAACCGGAGACCAGATGCGTTTCGTCAGCAGATACAGAGAGGGGCGCCGCAGCGCCCCTCTCTCTTTCATCACAGTCAACCCAGCAGCATATAGAGCTGGTGCGCGGCCACCCCGGCACACAGGCCGCCGATGGTGTGGGCGACGATGGCGCGGGAGGTGAGATGACGATAGCCGAGGGCATCGAGCATGGCGGTGTGGGTGCTCAAAAAGCCGCTCCAGCACATCCCCATGGCGGTAAACACCGCGACCTCGTTACCGGTGATCCACCCCTTGGCAATAAAGGGGGGCACCAGCGACATGGCGGCACCGACCGCACCGAGCGAGGTGGCCGGGAAGGCGACCAGCTCCGGCTGCTTGAAGCCAAACAGCAGGTCAAACAGCCAGCTCACCTTGGCGGCCAGCACCGGCAGCAGGGCAACCCCCTGAAATGCTTCGCCGGTATACCCCTTGTCACCCGGGCCGAAGGTCAGCAGCATCACGAAGGTGCTGATGATCAGCACCCCGGGGATCACCGCCATCCCCAGCTCCACGCCAGATTTACCGCCATCGAGCAGCGAGTTGAGGATCCGCAGCCAGCCGGGGGCCGCCTCTTTGGTCACCCCGACCTTGGGGCCATTGCCAGCTGGTTGCTCATCGATCAGCACTTCCCCCACCAGTGGGCGGATCATCCGCTGCATCAGTCGGGTAGAGACCACCGAGCCCACCAGAGCACCGAGCAGACCGATCAGCGCCGCGCTGGCGGTGGATTCACCGCTCGGCAGCTGCAGGGTGGCCATAAAAGTGACCACGATCAGCCCCATGCCAAAGGCAGTACCAAAGTTGGTCAGCGATACCAGCTGCCAGGGGGTGAAGCCCTTGCGAAAACGGCTGTCCTTGGCGAGGCTGATCACCGCCGGGTTGTCGGAGAAGAAGGTCATCAGGGCCGCCAGCGCGGTGCGACCAGGCAGACGAAACACCGGCTTCATCAGCGGTGCAAGCAGCACTTCCAGCAGGCGGATCACCCCGAACTCGCTCAAGAGCTGGCTCAAGGCACCGGAGAGCACTGTGATCCCCATGATAAAGAGCACGGTATTGAGCAACAACTGGTGGGCGGTATTGAACAGGGTGTTAACCATGGCCGAGAGGCCCATCTGGCTGCCGAGGTAGCCGAACAGGCTGCCGAGAATAAGCAGCACCAGCACCGGCTCCAGCCAGTCCCGAATAGCGGCAAGTCGCCCCTTTGACTCTATAACTACATGATTTTCCATATCTATCCTGCGGTTCATCTGTGCGTGTGTGGTTGTTTTTATGGTTGTAAACGGGCCGGGCCCAATAGAAAAAAGCCCTTGTCTTGCGACAAGGGCTTTTTGAATTGGCTCCTCCTACTGGACTTGAACCAGTGACATACGGATTAACAGTCCGCCGTTCTACCGACTGAACTAAGGAGGAATTGTACTTCGGAGACCAGATATCGCTATCTCATCNGGACTTGAACCAGTGACATACGGATTAACAGTCCGCCGTTCTACCGACTGAACTAAGGAGGAATTGTACTTCGGAGACCAGATATCGCTATCTCATCAACCTTAATTGGTGCCCAGAGACGGAATCGAACCGCCGACACGGGGATTTTCAATCCCCTGCTCTACCGACTGAGCTATCTGGGCAAATGGTGCCGGCTACCGGAATCGAACTGGTGACCTACTGATTACAAGTCAGTTGCTCTACCTACTGAGCTAAGCCGGCACACTTCAAACCATTGTGCATGAACAAATTTTTTCTTTCATGGCACCAAAATTGGTGCCCAGAGACGGAATCGAACCGCCGACACGGGGATTTTCAATCCCCTGCTCTACCGACTGAGCTATCTGGGCGTGGGCGCTATTAAACGGATTTTAAGCCGGATGGTCAACGGGAAATTTCACTTTTTGTCTCGTTCGTCTCTTTTTTGCGCAACATCGCTCATTTCTGCCACTTCCTCGGCACAGGCCGCGCGTTTTCGCCCCCAGACTCTGGGTTCCTCCCCCTTAAGCAGACGGGAGATGTTCTCGTGATGGCGGATCAGGATAAGGCAGGAGAGCAGGGAGACTGGCAGGGTGTATTCGGGTTTGAGCAGGTAGGTAAAGAGCGGCGTCAGCAGCACGGTAATGATGGAGGCCAGCGAGGAGTAGCCGCTCACCAGCAGCACCAGCAGCCAGGTACCAATCACGGCGCCCCCCATGGTGAAGCCGATTGGCATCATGGTCCCCAGTGCCGTGGCGACCCCTTTGCCACCACGAAAATGAAAGAATATAGGGTACATATGGCCGAGGCAGGCGGCGACCCCGATAAAGCCGAGGTAGACGGGTTTGATCTGCAGATACCAGGCGAGATAGACGGGCACAGTCCCCTTGAGCACATCGAGCAGCAGCACCACCAGCGCCGCCATCCGGCCACCGAGGCGCAGCACATTGGTTGCCCCCGGATTGTGGGAGCCATGATCCCGCGGGTCGGGCAGACCGGTGCAGCGGGAGACCAGCACAGCACTGGATAGTGAACCACCCAGGTAGGCCAGAATAATCATCAAAATCGTCAGGGCCGTCATCTTGGTCGTTTTTACCACGATATGAATGGGGTATGATGCGGGCCACATACGCTGGCATGGGCCCATGCCCACCCAGAGCGCCTCGGCAAGCCTGTTGCCCGGCCAGCATCCCTGCGCTGTCATCACAGCCCATCAAGAGTAAAGAAGAAGTACAGTCATGGACAAGGTGTTTATTCGCGGACTCGAAGTTTTGACCACCATCGGTGTATATGAGTGGGAGAAGGGCATTCGCCAAAAGCTCCGTTTTGACCTCGAGATGGGGTTCGACAACCGCCCCGCGGCAGCAACCGACGACATCAATCTGGCACTGGATTATGCCGACCTCTCCAACAAGATTTGCGAGCATGTCACCGGTAAGGTCGTCGAGCTGGTCGAGACCATGGCCGAGCAGGTTGCCATGCTGGTGCTGACCGACGAACGGGTGCAGTGGGTCAAGGTGACCCTCACCAAGCCGGGTGCCGTGCCCAATGCCGCCGGGGTCGGCGTCGAGATCCTGCGCCATCGCACGCCAGCTGCGAGCAGCAACTGATGACCACCATCTATATCAGCCTGGGCTCCAACATCGAGCGGGATCGCCATATTCGCGCCGGACTCGATGCCCTGCACGGCGAGTTTGGCGAGCTGCGGGTCTCCCGGGTATTCGAGAGCGAAGCGGTCGGTTTCAACGGCCGCCCCTTCTACAACCTGGTGGCGGCTGCCGAGACCGATCTGCCGCTGGCCACCGTCTGCCAGCGACTGCGGGCCATGGAGTTCGCCCACGGCCGCGAGCCGGATGCCAAGAAGTTCGCCCCGCGCACCCTGGATCTGGATCTGCTGCTCTATGGCGATCTGGTCTGCGAGACGCCGCTGGTACTGCCGCGCGGTGAAGTGCTCACCAACGCCTTCGTGCTGTGGCCGCTGGCCGAGCTGGCCCCCACCCTGTGCCACCCCGTCGATGGTCGCACCATGGGCGAGCTGTGGCAGGCCTATGACAAGGCCTCACAGCAGCTGTGCCCTATTCCCTTTCACTGGGAAGCGTGCGAATTGCAGCATCACTGATCGACAAGGGCGCCTCACGGCGCCCTTGTTGTTTATAGCGGATAAGAGGGCCTGACCCTGCGAGGCTGGCAGGAGTGTGCCCACGACAGGAGAACCTTATGCCACTCGATACCATTCACCATTTCAACTGCCAGCTGCTCGCCGAACTGCCCCACCAGCGCTATGAGCATGAACCCATCCTCGACTACGCCACCGACGAACGGGTCAAAGCCCGCCTCGGCTGGCAGGCGGAGTTCAGCAAGACCCTGTTTCTCAAGTTCAAGGATGGCCGCTTCGCCCTGTTGCTGACCCACAGGGACGGGCGGCTCGACAACAAGGCGGTCAAGGCCGCACTCGGTGCCAAGCCCTCCATCTGCACCGCCGAGGAGATGCAGGCGGAGATCGGCTGCCTGCCGGGAGCTGTCTGCCCCTTCCTGCCCCGTGCCGATATTCCGCTACTGGTGGACCCGCAACTGCTCAACCACACCGCCTTCACCTGGACTCCGGGCCACCCGGAGCAGACCTTTTTGCTGGCGACCGAACATCTGGCCGAGGTGCTGGCACAGCTCCCCTGCGAGGTCAGCTATCTGCCCGTCCCGACGGCGTAGCCCCATCGCGCGCCAGCTGGGCAAAGATCAGCGCCGCCAGCATGGAGAGCAGCCCGACACAGAGGTAGGTAAGGTGGAACCCGGCCAGCCACTGACCCTCGGCCGCTAAGGTGCCCGCTGACGTGCCCGCCGAGAAGAGCCCGAGCAGGCTGGCGGCAATCGCCACCCCCAAACTCATGGAGAGCTGCATCACCACCGAGAGCAGACCGTTGCCACTGCTGGCCAGGGTCGGGCTGAGATCTTGCAGCGTGAGAGTGTTCATGGCGGAGAACTGCAGCGAGTTGATGGCGCCGAAGATCGCCAGCCAGCCCAGCAAGACCCCGTAGGGGAGCTGGTTGTCGATAAAGTAGAAGCTGGCGATCATCGCCCCCAGCAGCAGGGTGTTGCCGATCAGAATGCGGCGATAGCCCACCTTCGGAATCAGCTTGTTCACCAGCGTCTTGGTCAGCATGGCGCCAATCACGGTGGGGATCATGGTCATCCCCGCCTTGCTCGGGGAGAAACCGAGCCCCAGTTGCAGAAACAGCGGGGTGAGGAAGGGCATGGCGCCGCTGCCGAGGCGGGCAAACAGGTTGCCCCAGATGCCGATGGCAAAGGTGGTGGTCTTGAACAGGGCCAGGCTAAAGAGCGGCTGCTCGGCATTGGCGGCATAGAGCCAGTAACTCGCCATCGCCGCCAAGCCGAAGATCAGCGCAAACAGCGCCCAACCGGTGGAGATGCTGTGCTCCCCCAGCCCCTGCAAGCCGACCGACACCAGCACCATGCCGACACTGAACATCACAAATCCCTGCCAGTCGAACCGGGCTGTCTGCTGTCGCAGCTCCGGCATAAAGTGCCAGCTGGCGATAAAGCCGAGCAGCCCCACCGGCAGGTTGATAAGGAACACCCAGTGCCAGCTCGCCACTTCCACCAGCCAGCCACCGAGCGCCGGCCCCATCAGCGGGCCGAGCAGCCCTGGGATAGTGACAAACGACATCACCCGCAACAGCTCGTGCTTGTCATAGACCCTCAGCACCGCCAACCGTCCCACCGGCATCAGTAGCGCACCGCCAATCCCCTGCAGCACACGAGCGGCCACCAGCATGGAGAGCGAATTGGAAGCGGCGCAAGCCAGCGAACCGAGCGTGAAGAGCGAGATGGCGGCCAAATAGATACGGCGGGTGCCGAATCTATCTGCCAGCCAGCCGGAGGCCGGGATCAGCAGCGCCACCGTCAGCATGTAGGCGATGATCACCGACTGCATCTGCAGCGGGCTCTCTCCCAACGTCTCGGCCATGCTGGGCAGGGCGGTGTTGAGAATAGTGCCATCCAGCGCCTGCATAAAGAAACCGACTGCCGCCAGCAGGGGCAGCCACTTGCGCTGGGCAGGAGTCACCATGTTTGTGCTATCGGGCATGAGCCGCTACCTCCTCTTCAGATAAAAAATGACCCGCACGAAAGCGGGTCATATCAGCATATCAGGCGTCCGGTTGGCCGAGCATGGCTTTGAGCCGCTCTTCCAGAGTGGGCTCGGGGGCCTTGAGGGTCTCCATAAAGAGTTGCTCTATGCCCGCCTTGTCCTGACTTTTCACGATAAACACCAGCCGGGACTGGGCCTTGCCCTCCGGCCAGTCGCCCAGCGCCTGCAGCGGATAGAGCTGGCCGTGGACACCGTGGATCACCACAGGCTGGCTCTCCCCTTCCAGCTGCAATATCCCCTTGAGGCGCAGCAGGGCATCGCCGTATTGGGCCTGCACCGCATCGATGGCAGCCAGCAGACGGGATGGCTTGAGCGGCTCGCCGATGCGAAGAGAGAAACTCTCGATGTTGCCATGCTCGAAGTGGGTGGGCGCCGCCGTGCCCACCTTGGCGGCGAACGGCTTCATCTTCGGCTGCATCGGCGAGGCCAGCCCCTGCTTGGGGGATTCGGTGCGCAGCCATGCCAGCAGCTGGCGCACATCGCGCCCCGCCGCTTCGTTGTAGGCGCCCAGCTTCTCCAGCACCGCTGGCGACAGTTCGCCATTGGTCACCTGCTGGATCGGGGCCGCCGGGTTGAGGGCCGCCAGCTGGGCTTCGACCCGCGCCAGCTGTTCGCCGTCCACCAGATCCCCCTTGCTCACCACCAGCAGATCCGCCAGCGCCACCTGTTTCACCGCTTCATATTGAGCCGCCAACTGCTGCTCGATATGGCCGGCATCCACCACGGTGACAGTGCCATCGAAGCGGTAGCGCTGGGCGATAAAGCCCTCTTCGCGCAGGGTAAATAGCACGGGAGCAGGATCGGCCAGACCAGTGGTCTCGATAATCAGCCGCTTGAACGGTTTGATCTTGCGCTGGATGGCCTTCATAAACAGCCCCTGCAACGCCTCCACCAAAGAGCCCTGCACCGAGCAGCAGATGCAGCCGGAGTCGAGCAGCATCACCTGCTCGTCCACCTGTTGCACCAGATGGTGATCCAGCCCCACCGAGCCGAACTCGTTGATCAGCACGGCGCACTCGCCAAGCTCCGGCTGCTTGACCCAGTGGTTGAGCAAGGTGGTCTTGCCGCTGCCGAGAAAGCCGGTCAGCAGGGTCACTGGAATACGGGTATCTTGCATATCGGTCATGTCAGATCCTTACCGGTTGGCAAACAGGTCGCTGAGCCAGCGGTTTTCAAAGCGGCCGTGGGGGTCGAGCTCGGCTTTCAACGCAACAAAGTCGTTCCAGCGTGGCAGCAAGGCCGGGAAGTCATAGAGATCCATCGCCAGATGCTTGCCGAAATGGGGAATGCCGCCAAGCGGCACCAGCAGTTGCTGCAGCTCGCGCATCTGCTCCATCGAGCCGTTGACGAAGGTGCCGTCCGCCGCCAGATAGACCAGGAACCCAATCCAGCAGACCGACTGGCCATAAGCGGCGCTGAGCCAGGCCTCGGAAGGGCCGGTGCAACGCAGGATAAAGGGGTAGTGCAGCACGCCCGGATTGGCCTCCTGCCACGCCTGCAGGGTCTCCAGCGCCTCGTTCTTGCGATTAAGCGGCACCGCCACCTCGCAGTTGATCTGGGGCGCCGGGATCCCCTTGCAGAGGATCTGGTAGACGTTGCCCACCAGATCGGAGGCATCCTTGAAGCGGCGCACCGTCTCGAAGTGCTCACCGGCCAGCGCCTCATCCTTGGTATCTTTCGCCATCTTCTGCAAAGTGGCATCTATGGTGGCGTTCATGCGGGCGTCGATATCGCCATCCAGCAGCAGCGGCTCGCTGCCACCGGCGCGGTAGCGAGCCACCTCTTCATCGGAGGCGGGATCCACCAACCAGATGTGGCTCTCGCCGGTCCAGGCAAACCACCAGCTCTTCACAAAGCCGTGCTCGCGGTTGAGCCGCTCGTTGTGCTCCAACAGGAAGGGGTAATCGGTGGTGAACTTGGTGCAGCGCATGATGCGGTTCGGTACGGTACGCAGGGTGACGTCGAGCAGGATGCCGAGCATCCCCATCCCCATCACGAAGGCGCCGAAGCGCGGGTCGGTGCGATCCACCCGGATGATGTCGCCATTGGCCAGCATCACCGTCATCGCCTCCACCGCATCGCAGAGGGCAGACTGGTGCAGCCCCTGACCGTGGGTGCCGGTGCTGAGGGCGCCGCCCAGGGTCTGGATACCGATAACGCCCGGGGATGCGGGCAACATCCGCTCCATGGCGATCAGCTCGGCATAAACGGTGTCGAGTGGCGTCCCCGCCTGATAGGTCACGGTATCGGCCGTTTTCGCCAACTGGCCGCGCAGGTGGTGCAAGTCCACCAGCAGCGCCTGACTGCCCTCGGCATAGACGCTGTGGATGGGTTCGAAGGAGAGGCCGGAACCGATAAGGCGCAGCTTGCGCTCGGGGTGTTCCCGCAGCAGCGCTTGCAACTGGTCGTGGTTTTTCGGGCGCCACACTTGATCCAGCGCACCGAGGGGATTGGTTCTCGACCAGTTGAACAGCACCTCCCGATTACCGATCGCCTTGATGCTGTGAAATGCCTGGAACTGAACCGTCATACCGCGCCTCATCTGACTTCTAAATGAGCGCTGATTCTACCGAAAAGCGAGTCACAAGGCATGGAAAACAAGCCCCTGCACTAGAGGGGGAATAGGGGAGAAGGTCTCTCCCCGAGCTTCAACGCGTCTGCTGGGTCAGTGCCAGCAGCATGCCGAATCCTACCAGCAGCCCGCCAAACACCCGATCGATCCAGTGGCGCACCGCCAACAGCCGACCCCGCACCGAGTCGGTGGAGAAGAAGATCGCCACTGCGCTGAACCAGACGGCGTGGGCCAGCACGATGAAGGCGCCATAACCGAGCTGAACCGCCAGCGACGTCTGCGGCTGCACCACCTGCATAAACAGGCTGACGATGAAGATGGTGGTCTTGGGGTTGAGCACATTGGTCAGAAAACCGGTGCGCAGTGCCCCCAGACTGGAGAGAGCGGGCTGAGCGACCAGCACCTCATCTGTCGTCGGTTTGGCGCGCAGCATTTTGATGCCGAGGAAGATCAGGTAGGCGGCCCCCGCCAGCTTGATGAGGTTGAACAACCAGAGCGACTGCTGGATCAGCAGGCCCACCCCGAGCAGGGTGTAGGTCACATGAACACAGACCCCGGCGGCAATGCCGAGCGCCGTCAGCACGCCGGTGCGACGGGAGAGCAGCAGGCTGTTGCGCGACACCATGGCAAAATCGGGCCCCGGGCTGATGACAGCAAAGAAGGTAATGGCCACTACGGCTAACAGTTCGGTCATGAAAAAGAGTCCTGATGCAGAGAGATATCGGCTATTTTATTTGGCATCAACACCAATAACGAACGATAACTTCTGACATGAATGGTGATAATAACTCACAGAAAGACCTCTCCCTCCCCTCCCTGACGGCCCTGCGCTGTTTCGAGGTGGCAGCCCGCACCGAGCACTTCAGCCGCGCCGCCGATGAGCTGCACCTCACCCACGGTGCCGTCAGCCGTGCTGTACGCCTGCTTGAAGAGGATCTGGGGGTCAGGCTGTTCGAACGCCGCCAGCGCCGGGTCTTTCTGACCGAGGCGGGCGAGCAGCTCTATCAGGCGGTCAGAGAGGGTTTAGGTGGCATCCGCCAGACAGCACAGTCACTGCGCCAACAAAGTCGCCCCCAGTCGCTGGTCATCTCCTGCGAACCCACCCTGCTGATGCGCTGGCTGATCCCGCGCTGGCCCGCCTTTCAAGCCCTGCACCCCGAGCTGGACGTGCATCTGATGGCGGGCGGTGGCGCCCTCAGCTTTGGCAACGGCATCGATCTCGCCATTCGGCGCAACGACTTTCACTGGCCTGATGACCTTTACAGCCAGCTGCTGTTTGAGGAGCAGACAGGGCCAGTCTGTCAGCCGGGCAAGGTGGCG
This sequence comes from Aeromonas sp. YN13HZO-058, assembly GCF_001921245.1. NCBI lineage: Bacteria > Pseudomonadati > Pseudomonadota > Gammaproteobacteria > Aeromonadales > Aeromonadaceae > Aeromonas > Aeromonas sp. YN13HZO-058. The sequence goes on from NZ_MQSY01000038.1 coordinate 57,917, forward strand.
CAGTTTTTCGAGCCACAAGGAGGGCTGCCAGCGCTGCGCCCCTCTGCCCCCCGCCTGCACACCAAGACCCGTCCCGCCGCCTGGCAAAGCTGGCTGGAACAGGCCGGGCTGAGTGCAAGCGATGAGGCGCCGACCCAGACCTTCGAACACTTTTACTTCAGCCTGCAGGCCGCCGTGGCGGGCCTTGGCATCGCCATCGGCCCCTACCAACTGGTGTGCGACGATGTCGCCGCCGGCCTGCTGGCAGCCCCGCTAGGATTCATCCCAGATGGCACCGGCTATCACCTGCTCGCCCCCGCGCCGCCGATTCCTGGCAGCCCCCATGAGAAGCTGGCGAACTGGCTGCAATCCCTGAGCAAATAGGTCGCGACACCCAGCGAGCCCCACCCAAGTCCCCGTCTCGCGTGTGGCCGCTGGACAGTGACGACACAGATTCAGCGGGCCCGAAAACCACTGCCACGCGCTTGCGCCGCCTGCAACAAGGCGTCGACCACGATACGCACCTTGAGCGGCATGTGCTGACTCTTGGCCCAGATAACATTGATCGGCATCTCGCCACCAGACTGGTCATTGAGCACACAGACCAGCGCTCCCGCATCCAGCTGCTCCCTGACCAGCCAGGTCGGTACCTGAACCAGCCCAAGACCAGCCAGCGCCGCTGCTCGTACGGCTTCGCCATCCCCCATCTCGTAGCGTACCGGGATGTCGTAATCTTCCATTTTCCCCGCCCCGTTGCGGAGCAGCCAGCTATGACGATGTCCAGAGCGCCAGTCGATGATGCAATCGTGCCGTGACAACTCATCCGGGGTCAGGGGAACCCCACGCCGTGCCAGATAGGCGGGCGCCCCGCAGATGACCAGCTGCTGCTCCCCCAGGCGGCGAGCAACGAGATCGGCCTGATCTTCCAGCACACCAATCCGCACCACCAGATCGATGTTGGCCTCAATGAGATCAACCTTGCGCTCGTTGAAGCTCACCGACAGATCCAGCAGTGGATGCTTGCCCGCCAGTTCCAGCAGGATCGGCAGCACATGCCTGCGGCCAAACGCAGCGGGCAGATCGATGCGCACGCGCCCCGACGGACTCTGTTTGCCCGATGCAAAGCTCTGTTCCGTCTCCTCCAGCACCTGGATAGCCTGGAGACAGCTGGCCAGATATGCCTCCCCCTCCAGGGTCAGGCTCACCCGACGGGTTGTTCTGTGCAACAGCTTGACCCCCAGTCGCGCCTCCAGCCGCACTATGCTCTTGCTCAACGCTGAACCGGTCAGCCCCAGCGCCAATGCGGCGGCGGTAAAACTGCCCGACTGCGCCACGGCGACAAAGTGTCTGACGCTCAGAAAAGGGTCCTGCTCTGCCATCGACTCGGTCCTTGAGGGAAATAGAGATTGGAATAATAGCTACTTAATCAATTCCAAGGAATCAATCACACTGTAAACAGGTTCATTCAACGCCATCCCTGGCTTGAGGTGGCCCGGAGAGCCTTGAGTTCCCGACTCGCTCAGACGTTGCTTTATCACCAGACAGGAGAGACCAGATGTTGACCGTTAAACCCCTCAGTGGACAAGTTGCCTTCGTACAAGGTGGTTCGCGCGGCATCGGCGCCGCCATTGTAAAACGCCTCGCTCGCGACGGTGCCGCCGTGGCCTTCACCTACGTTTCCTCGACCAGCAAGGCAGAAGAGATTGTCGCGACCATCACAGCCGCTGGCGGCAAGGCGCTGGCCATCCGGGCCGACAGCGCAGATGCCGTGGCCGTTCAGCACGCCATCCGCCAAACCGTCACTACCTTTGGTCGACTGGATATCCTGGTCAACAACGCCGGGGTGCTGGTATGGGGCAACATTGAGGAGCTGACCCTGGACGATCTCGATCGCACCCTGGCGGTCAACATCCGCAGCGTGTTCGTGGCCTGTCAGGAGGCGGCGCACCACATGGGTACTGGGGGGCGCATCATCAACATCGGCAGCACCAACGCTGACCGTATCCCCATGGCGGGAGGGGCTGTCTACGCCATGAGCAAATCGGCACTGGTCGGCTTGACCAAGGGCATGGCACGGGATCTGGGCCCGAAGGGCATCACGGTGAACAACGTGCAGCCTGGCCCGGTCGATACCGATATGAACCCGGCTGACGGGGAATCTGCGGCGCAGCTCAAGGGGATGATAGCGCTGGCCCGTTACGGCAAGGATGAGGAGATCGCCAGCTTCGTCGCCTATCTTGCCGGACCAGAAGCGGGATACATAACCGGCGCCAGCCTGACTATTGATGGCGGTTTCTCTGCCTGACCCTTGGTTTTTGGCTACACAAAAAAGCCCCTGCGCTTGCCGGGGCTTGATAACAGGACAAGTTGCGGCGGCACAGGTCGCTATGCGGCCACAGTGGCAAGGCGGATTCAGGCTGGCTCAAGCCGCCCCTCGACTGGCGAAGCCTCCTGCGCCAGCAGCTCCTCGCAAAACTGGCGCAGCGGCATCGGGCGGACAAACAGGTATCCCTGCAGATAATCGACCCCCTTGGCCCTGAGGTAGTCAGCCTGACGCTCGGTCTCCACCCCTTCCGCCACCAGCGCCAGTCCAAGTCGGGTCGCCAGGTCGATCACGTTGTCCACGATATGTTCCGAGAGCGACTCGGTGCCGATGCGGGCGATAAAGGACTTGTCGATCTTGAGGTAATCCACATGAAACTGCTGCAGGTAAGCCAGGCTGGAGTGGCCGGTGCCGAAGTCGTCGATGGCCAGTTTGACCCCCATCTCGTCCAGCTGGCGAAACAGGGAGAGAGTCTGGGGATCGGACATCAGCAGCTCCCGCTCGGTCAGCTCCAGCACCAGAACTACCTTGCCCGGCGCAAAGTGGCCGAGGAAGGTGCGGCACTCGGCCAGCAGGGCAAAATCATGGCAATGGGCCGCGCTGATGTTGAAGCTGATATGAAAGCCATCGGGCAACTGCGCCTGAACCCGATTCAACCGTGTAGCTACCAGCTTCATGATATGGGTGGTCATGGGAACGATCAGTCCCGACTCTTCCGCTTGCGGGATAAAGAGGTCGGGCCGGATCACCCCTTCATTGGCATGTTGCCAGCGCATCAGCACCTCTGCCCCCATCATCTTGCCATCGTGGCTGGCAATCAGCGGCTGCAGATAGGGAACAAACTCCTTGGCTCGCAAGGCGCGTCGCAGCTCATCCGTTGGCGAACCGGGGCGCCCCAGCACCCACCACACCAGCCAGGCCAGCAGCGTAGAGGTTGCGGCCAACCACAGCAGCGCCTGATGCCTGGCGTCCCACAGCGACTTCCAGTAGATCGGCATGGCATAACCGGCATGAATGGTGAAAGGATAATGGGATGAGCCGAGGGCGAGACTGGTTCTGCGATGCAGGGTGGGCGCTTCATTGAGATAGCGACCCGACGCGTCGAGCCAGGCTGACCCCACCTGCAGATAGAGGGCACTGGACTTGCCACTCAGAGAGAGCATGAAGCTGAGCTGGGTGCTGTCGATGGCGCTCAATGCGGCATTCCTGCCCTGTTCGGTTCGCACCACTATCAACGGGTGATTCTGCCGCACCCGATTGCCACTCATCAGCAACAGCTTGTTGCCGGTATAGATCGACCTGTCATCGGCATCACTCACAGCGCCGAACAGGGAGGTACAGCTGATGATGCCGTCGCGCACCAGATTGACCGAACGCAGAAAGGGCTCGATGGCCACCTTTTTGCGCAATACCAGCAGGTTTTCGTCACAGGGCGCATTGACCAGTGGCAATACCGAGCGATTGGCCTGCTCCGCATGATCCAGCATCGCCTCCAGCAGGGTTCTGGCCTTGTGGGCCGAGGCGCTGGAGTCCGCTTTCAGATCCTGCATATAGTTGCTGTGGATGATCCAGCCGCCCGCCAGCAGTGGCAGGACGAAGACCAGCAAGGCGCCGCCGAAGCGTAACCGGGTTCGGGAAAGATCGATCCTGAACAAAAACATAAAGAACCACGCCGCAATTCGTCGGGCCAGCCCGCACAAGCCAAAGAGAAAAGAAGTCATCTCACACCGATAGCGGAGCACTATTTCTTCGCGACCGGTCATAACCAGACAACATAACGCAAAGCGTTTATAAAACGAACTATAAGGTGTGCTCAGGGATGAATCATGCAGCAAACAGCCCCGAACGGATCAATCCCACCTCAAACCCTTCTCATCCTGCAATTCCTTCTCCCAATAGCCCCTTGTGAAGAGATTGACTACAGGCCAGAGCGGTTAACCCTGATAGTTTAAAATAATGTTGGAAGAGCCCTTCCTTGGTAGTACAGGTGATCAAATTCACACAACTGGATGACCGTCATAATAATCCAGTAAATGCAACAAAATTAACCTACGCGCTCAATCAACACTCTATTATTATCAACTCACAAAAATAAGCAGCTGCAAATAATTATGTTTGCCACTGATTAACTTCACCTGCAGACATATAAATATCTATCAATAACCCCACCCATTCTTGCCAAATATTGGCGAAGAAAAATATTGCACAATCATAAATAACATAACCTTGCCAAGGAGTCAGGTCATGAAAAGTAAACTAACGCCACTGGTCATCGCGCTCACCATAGCACTATCTGGCTGTGACAGTGATTCGACCACCAGTTCTGACAACGCGCGTCCGACACCTGATAAGTCGCTCATCCAGTATATAAACCCATTTATCGGTACCGGTGCTGATGGCCACACCTTCCCTGGAGCCGTCTACCCGGGTGGACTGGTGCAGCTATCCCCAGATACAGAGATGGAGGGTTGGGGCTCTGCCGCAGGTTATTTTGACCATGGCAAGCTATCGGATATTCCAGTTTATGGCTTCTCTCACACCCATTTGTCAGGCACTGGTATCACCGATCTCGGTGATATTCTCGTTTTGCCGTTTACCGATAAAAACAACACTACTTACAACACGTTTGATAAATCCAATGAGCAAGCTGAGGCGGGCTACTACTCGGTCATTCTTAACAACGGAAAAATCAAGGCGGAGTTAACAACGTCAGCCCGGGTCGGATATCACAAATATACCTTCCCCAAAGGCAGCACGCCCTCAATTAAACTCGACCTTGATCACACACTGAATAAGAGCTGGGGCAATCGCACCACTATTGGCGATATCGAGTTTATCGATGAATATACCATTCGCGGCAAGCGCAGTTCGGATGGCTGGGCCAACAACCAGCACATCTATTTCTACGCAAAATTCAGCCAGCCGGTGGTCAAGGCCAGCGTCGTTGTCGATGACGTAACAACCGAAGCGACCTTGAAACAGGATGCATTCAGGGGAACTAAAACCATCGCCTATCTGACTTTCAGTCCAAGTGAACAACCGCTCGAACTGAAGGTCGGGATCTCCCCCACCGGAGTTGAAGGGGCGCAGAAAAATCTGGAAACCGAGTTGCCAGGTTGGGGTTTCGAGGCTCAGGTAGCCAGCAACCAGCAGGCCTGGCATGGCGAGCTGGAAAAAGTGAACGTGAGCGGAGGCACTCAGGCCCAAAAAGAGATCTTCTACACCGCCATGTACCACTCCCAGATTGCCCCGATGATTTTCCAAGATGTGGATGGCAAGTACCGTGCAATGCGCACTCAGGAGATCAAGGATGCCGGAGCCATCCCCAACTACTCCGTCTACTCCATGTGGGACACCTTCCGGGCACAGCATCCGCTGCAAACCATCATCAACCCTCGTAAAGCCGAGGAGTATGTCAACGACCTGATCCGCAAGTACAAGGATGGGGGCATTCTGCCCAAGTGGGAGCTGCACGGCCATTACACCGGCACCATGATTGGCTTTCCTGCCATCTCCATCATTGCGGATGCCATGGTCAAGGGGATGAATGTCGATACCCAGGAGGCTCTGGAAGCCGCCGAGTATACCGCCCGCTATCACAAGAAAGAGGAGTTCTCGGACTGGACCGAAGACCAGAACATAGGCGCGGCAAGCATTGCCCAGCTCGAGGTATACGAGCAGAACGGCTATGTGCATTGGGGATACTGGAATTCCACCTCCTATACTCTGGAGTTTGCTTACGGCGACTGGGCACTCTCGGAAATTGCCCGCATGGCGGGTAACAACAAGGTTCAGCAGGAGTTCCTCACTCGCTCGAACAACTACCTGAACCATTGGGATGCCAAAACCGGCTTCTTCCGCCCCAAAAACCACCCTGACAGCTGGAACCCGCACCGCCCGGCCAGCCAGTTCAATCAACCCGTTGATGAGAACTCTCCTGACTGCAAGCTGGAGACGGTCAACAAACCCGATGGTACCAGCGTCGAGATGCGCGTCTGCCCGCTACTGCCATTTGATCCCTACTATGTGGACGAGTTTGCCTATACCGAGGGCAACAGCTGGCAATGGAAATTCCAGCCGCTGCACGCATTCAAGTGGCTCAAGGCGGAAGTGGGTGGAGAAAAGGGTCTGCGCGAGGATCTCGATGAACTGTTCAACGCACGCTCATCCAATAGCGGTGAAGCGCTGCCTGACCTGACCGGCTACATCGGCCAATACATGCATGGCAATGAACCCTCCCACCATATCCCCTACCTCTACAACATGACCGATGAACCGTGGAAAACGCAGGAGTATCTGGATCGGATCATGAACGAGTTTTACACCACCAAGCCAACAGGCCTTATTGGCAACGAAGACGTGGGACAAATGTCTGCCTGGTACATCATGTCGGCCATGGGGTTCTATCAGGTGACTCCTGCCTCCCCGCACTACAGCATCGGCCGCCCACTGTTCGACGAGGTGACGATTGCAGTGAAAGATGGGCTCTTCAGGATCACCGCAGACAACAACAGCCCTCACAACAAGTATGTGAAATCTGTGACCATCAACGGCAAACCGCTATCGGGGGATCTCACCTTTGAGCACAGCGAGATCAGGGCCGGAGGGGAGTTGCACTTTGTCATGACAGGCGACAAGAGAGAGGCAATGACCCGACTCTAACCGTCCGCATAAATGAAAAATGCCGCGTAACAACGCGGCATTTTTATTGGCTGACACAGAGCCCCTGAAGGGGCCCTGTCATCCATTAACTCAGACGGCCTGCTGCAGGATCACAGCATCGGCCTTCTTGGTGTAGGAGGCGATCTCGTTGAAGTTGAGGTAGCGGTAAGTATCTGCCGCTGTGGCATCGAGCGCCTTGGCGTATTGCAGGTACTCTGCCACGGTCGGGATCTTGCCGAGGATGGCGGCAACGGCTGCCAGCTCGGCAGAGGCCAGGTAGACATTGGCCCCCTTGCCCAGACGGTTCGGGAAGTTACGGGTGGAAGTAGAGACCACTGAGGCCCCTTCCGCAACCCGCGCCTGGTTACCCATACAGAGAGAACACCCCGGGATCTCGATGCGGGCACCGACGCGACCAAAGATGCCGTAGTAGCCCTCTTCGGTCAGCTGATCCTTGTCCATCTTGGTGGGCGGAGCGATCCACATGCGGGTCGGCAGCTCGCCCTGATACTTCTCGAGCAGTTTGCCGGCGGCGCGGAAGTGACCAATGTTGGTCATGCAGGAGCCGATGAACACCTCGTCGATCTTGTCGCCAGCCACGTCGCTCAGCAGACGGGCATCGTCCGGATCGTTCGGCGCACACAGGATCGGCTCCTTGATGGTGGCCAGATCGATCTCGATGATTTCTGCGTACTCAGCATCCTTGTCCGCTTCCAGCAGGGTCGGGTTGGCCAGCCACTCTTCCATCCCCTTGATACGACGGGTAATGGTGCGCACGTCGCCGTAGCCTTCGGAGAGCATCCATTTCAGCATCACGATGTTGGACTTCAGATACTCGATGATCGGCTCTTTATCCAGCTTGATGGTGCAACCGGCAGCGGAACGCTCGGCGCTGGCATCAGCCAGCTCGAACGCCTGCTCCACTTTCAGGGTCGGCAGACCTTCAATTTCGAGGATGCGGCCGGAGAAGATGTTCTTCTTGCCCGCTTTCTCGACGGTCAGCAGCCCTTTCTGGATGGCGGCATAGGGGATGGCATGAACCAGATCACGCAGGGTGATGCCCGGCTGCAGCTCGCCCTTGAAGCGCACCAGCACGGATTCCGGCATGTCCAGCGGCATCACGCCGGTGGCGGCGGCGAAGGCCACCAGACCAGAGCCCGCCGGGAAGGAGATGCCGATAGGGAAACGGGTGTGGGAGTCACCACCAGTACCCACGGTATCCGGCAGCAGCATGCGGTTCAGCCAGGAGTGGATGACGCCGTCACCCGGACGCAAGCTCACACCGCCGCGGTTCATGATGAAGTCCGGCAAGGTGTGGTGAGTCTGCACGTCGATGGGCTTGGGATAGGCCGCGGTGTGGCAGAAGGACTGCATGGTCAGGTCGGCAGAGAAGCCGAGGCAGGCCAGATCTTTGAGCTCGTCGCGGGTCATCGGGCCCGTGGTGTCCTGAGAGCCGACCGTGGTCATCTTGGGCTCGCAGTAAGTCCCTGGGCGAATGCCCTGCACGCCGCACGCCTTGCCCACCATCTTCTGGGCCAGGGTGAAGCCTTTGCCGGTATCGGCCACCGGCTGCGGGCGACGGAATACGGTGGAAAACGGCAGACCCAGCGCCTCGCGGGCCTTGTCGGTCAGGCCGCGACCGATGATCAGCGGGATACGGCCACCGGCGCGCACTTCGTCGATCAGCACGTCGGTTTTCAGTTCAAACTGCGCCAGCACCTGCTCGGTACCGTGCTTGCAGATCTTGCCGGCAAACGGGTAGATGTCGATCACATCGCCCATCGCAAGCGCAGAGACATCCACTTCGATGGGTAGCGCGCCGGCATCTTCCATGGTGTTGAAGAAGATCGGGGCAATCTTGCCACCCAGACAGACACCGCCAGCGCGCTTGTTCGGCACGAACGGAATATCGTCGCCCATAAACCAGAGCACCGAGTTGGTGGCGGATTTACGGGAAGAACCGGTACCAACCACGTCACCCACATAGGCCAGCGGGAAGCCCTTCTCTTTCAGGGCATCGATGGTCTTGATGGGGCCGACGGCGCCATCCTTGTCGGGGGTGATGCCGGGGCGGGCGTTTTTCAGCATCGCCAGAGCGTGCAGCGGAATGTCCGGACGGGACCAGGCGTCCGGCGCCGGAGAGAGGTCGTCGGTGTTGGTTTCGCCGGTCACCTTGAACACGGTGACGGTGATCTTCTCGGCCAACTCGGGACGGGAGAGGAACCACTCGGCATCGGCCCAGGATTGCATCACCTGTTTGGCGTGGGCATTGCCCGCCTTGGCCTTCTCTTCCACATCGTGGAAGGAGTCAAACATCAGCAGGGTGTGGGAGAGCCCCTTGGCGGCAAGAGGAGCCAAAGTCGCATCGTCCAGCAGGTCGATCAGCGGTTGGATGTTGTAACCACCCTGCATGGTGCCCAGCAGCTCAACAGCTTGCGCGGCGGTCAGGATGGGAGAGTGGGCTTCGCCCTTGGCGACAGCGGTGAGGAAACCGGCTTTGACATAGGCCGCTTCATCAACACCGGGGGGAATACGGGAGGACAACAGCTCTTTCAGAAAATCTTCTTCACCAGCGGGCGGGTTCTTGAGCAGTTCGACCAGGGCGGCGACCTGCTCTGCATCCAGAGGTTTGGCAACCACGCCCTCGGCGGCACGTTCTGCGACGTGTTTACGGTATGTTTCAAGCACGACTAATTCCTCTTTGGTCTTTTTTTGGGGTTCGCCCAGGCTCGCGGCGATCGTCCTTGCGGGACACCCCGTAGGGTGCTCCCCACTATATAAGTTTTAACGACTAATTAAAATCCAAACCCTGTTTACTTATTCACCACAAAATCGTAACCAATTAAACGGACTGGTATTTTTTGAAAATTAATTGGCCAGCACCGACCACAGTTAACAAATTGGCATCAATTCGGCATTATTCGAACGTACTGCCCAATTGCAGATAAAAGACGTCATTGCCCCCCTCCGCCATGCCGTAGCCGAGGAACACCGGGCCGAGGAAGCTCTCCACCCCGACATACACAGAACCGGCGGTAAACGAGCTATCCAGACTGATATCCGCCCCCTTGTTCCAGACGCCGCCCTGCTCCAGAGATCCACCGAGATAGAGCGGCACCTTGAGGGCACCGAAGTCGTTGTCTGCCACCCGATAGATGTAGCGCAGGCCACCAAACAGGCTGTAACGACCGCTCAGCTGGTAGCGCTGGAAACCGGAAAGGTGGAACAGCCCACCCAGATCCTGGATATAGAGCGGGATGCTCTCTTCACTGCCCGAGCCACCACCATCGAGGATCAGGTTGAGGCTGTGTCTGTCCCAGGACCAGGGTTTGACCATGGAGAGGCGATAGTTCCACCCCTCGCTACGGGAGGCCTGAAAGCCATCCCCATCCAGATTGACGTGGGAGTAGCCCATCTTCACATCCCATTTGACCCCCTGATAGGGGAAATAGCTGCTGTCCAGGGTGTCGTGTTCGAAGCGGGCATAGGGCCCCCATGCCGTGGCATCCCCTTGCAGCTCTTTGACGTTCTTGATCTCGATACTGCCGGTCTGCCCTTCCAGCCCCATCGACAGGCGACTCCAGGGCTGACGATTCCAGCCTACCGCCAGATCGGCGCTGAAGAAGGAGTACTCGGCATCGAGATAGGTGAACAGCGGATCGTCCGGATCCGGGTTGAAGAGGCTTCTCTGGGTCTGGTCATAGGCCAGGCTCGCCTCGCCATAGAAGGTCTGGGAGGGTTCCAGCGGGGTATAGAAGTCGGTCTTGATATGCTTTGCCGTGCCAAGCGACGCTTCGGTCAGCCACTCGGCCCCCCAGTCATTGACGTTGGTAAGGGTATAGGACATGCCGACGTTGTAGTTGGAGGTGTTCTCGAAGTCGTCGGAGAAGCCGAACTGGAAGTTGAGGTAGCCCGGCCCCCAGTTCTTCTCGCTGGCATCCACCACCAGCACGTTCTCCCCGTCGCGCTCCTCCACCTCATAGGTGATGCGGTCGAAGGACTCCAGCGCATAGAGCCGGCGAATGCCCGCCTCCAGGCTCTCGTTGGTCTGGATCTTGTCCGGCCGCACTTTCAGCATGGCACGCACCGTCTCGTCGGAGAGGCGCGACTTGTTGATGATCTCCACCTTGTCGATGAAGTAGGCGGGCTGACCGCTGCGCTCGGCACGGCGGCTCAGCTTCTGGTTGCGATAGGCGTTGTACTGCGCCTTGGTGAGCGACAGCCGGTCGAGTTGCAGCGACGCCTTGTCCGCCGCCGCTTCACCCAACTTGATCCCCTCCGGCATCCGGGCAAAGTCGGCGATCCCCATATCGCCAAACTCGGGGGCGAGCAGGATATCCTTGGGCCCCATCAGCGCCTTCTGCTTGTCGGTGCCGACCTGGGTCATATAGGTAGTGAGTTGGTCAATCATCGCCAACCCTGACTTGAGGGATTCACGGGTGCGCAACTTGGCGCTGATATCCACCGCGATCACCACGTCGGCCCCCATCGCCTTGGCGACATCCACCGGCATGTTGTTGACGCTGCCGCCGTCCGCTAGGATGTGGCCCTCCCACTCCACCGGCTTGAGTGCGCCGGGGATCGACATGGAAGCCTGCATCGCCTTGGCCAGACTACCGTGATCCAGCACGAAAGGCGTCACCGTCTCCATGTCGGTCGCCATGGCGCGGTAGGGGATCGGCAGATCGTCGAAACTCTCCTGCACCGGCAGGTTGGAGGTAGCCCCACGCAGCAGGCTGGCCATGGATTGCCCCTGAAAGAAACCGTCCGGCAGCTGGGTCGTGTCGCCATTCACCCCGATGTCGGTGCGCAGCTGATACTGTTCATTCTGCTGCTTCTTGCGCAGCGACAGCTCGTCACGACCGACCTTGTCCTGATACCCCTTGTTCCAGTCGATGGCGAGCGTCATGCGCTCCACCTCCTCGGCACTGAGCCCCATGGCGTACATGCCCGCCACATAGGAGCCCATGCTGGTACCGACGATGATATCGACCGGGATCCGTTTCTGCTCCAGCACCTTGAGAATGCCGATATGGGCCGACCCCTTGGCGCCGCCGCCGCTGAGCACCACCGCAATTTTCGGGCGCTCCCCTGCTGCCGCCATGGCCAGCAGCGGGCAGGCCGCCAGCATCACCAAAAGCAGACGGGTCCATCCCGCACCTAAGCTGCGCATCATATTTTCCATATTATTCAGAGGGTCAGTCACCAAGGATGGCCTCTACTATAAGGGGCCGGGCAGTTAGCGCAACCGGCAATCCGTATCCCGAATGGCCTGCACGCCGGAGGAGCGAGCCACCGCCGCTGTGAGCGCAAACGTAATCCGCAAATAAAGGGTCACCAGCCTCATGGGCGGGGCTGCGCTGCCGCTAATATGAGAGTCGTCAATCCTCAACCTTTTGAGCACCTTTATGCTGGCAACCCTCACGCTTAAACAGAAAATACTGGCTACGGTCACCCTGGCGGTAGTCGTCTCCTGCCTGCTGGTGGGCTACTTCAGTCAACGCTCGGCCCAGCAGCTGATCGAAAACCGGATGTTCGAGCAGGAGCTGCCCAACCTGACCCAACGGATCAGCAAGGAGATCGAGCAGGATCTCCACGGTATCGCCCAGGCCGCCCGCCAACTGGCCACCGACCGCTTCATTCTCGACTGGGTGGATCGGGGCATGCCCAAAGAGCAGGAGCCGATCCTCATCAACCAGCTCAAGGATGTGGCCAACCAGTATGGTCTGGTGACCGCCTCCTTCGCCGATCGCCAGAGTGCCGCCTACTACAACCAGGATGGCTTCCTGCGCAACCTGACCCCGACGCAGGATGCCTGGTTCTATGACTACACCAAGAGCCAGAAGGAGATGACCCTCAGCATCTTCCGCGAGAGCAACGGCGAGGTGAAGCTGTTCGTCAACTTCCAGCAGCTCAACGGTCGCGGGCTGGCGGGCTTTGCCAAATCCCTCGATACCATGGTGACCATGGTCGCCAACTTCCGGCTGGAAGAGAGCGGCATCGTCTTTATGGTCGATGGCAGCGGCAAGGTAAAGCTGCACCCCGAGGCCAACCGTATCGAACGTGATACCCTGGGCGGCATCGCCAGCGGTGATACCGGCAGCCTGCTGGCCAAACGCCCCTTTGCAGTCATCAACGCCGAAGTCAATGGCGAGCCTATGGTACTGGCCAGCAGCTATATCCCGTTGCTCGACTGGTATTTGGTGGCTCAGGTGCCGCAAGCCGAGATCTATGCCGAACTGGATCAGACCCGCAACGAGATCCTGATGATCTCGCTGGTGATTGCGCTGGCCATGGGGCTGATGGGGATGCTGCTGGCAGGCTCGGTCAGTCGTCCGCTCAACGAACTGGCCCGCCTGTTCAAGGAGCTGGGCAGCGGCGATGGGGATCTCACCCAGCGCCTAAAAGTGGAAGGGCGTGACGAGCTGAGTCAGGTCGCCACCGGCTTCAACAACTTCGTCGCCAAGATCCACGGCTCCATCGAACAGGTGGCAGAGAACTCCCGCCAGCTCGCCGACACCGCCAACGAGGTGGCCAACAAGGCGCAGCTGACCCAGCACAACTGTACCGCCCAGCGCGACCGCACCGTCCAGGTGGCTACCGCCATCCACGAGATGGGTGCCACGGTGAGCGAGATCGCCGGTAACGCTTCGCTGGCAGCCGAAGTAGCCAGACAGGCCAACGATCAGGCCGATGCGGGGGCTGTGGTGGTAGCGCAGGCGCGCCACGGCATCGTCGGCCTCTCCGGCGAGATTGAGCAGGTGGCCGGGGTCATCGAGTCGCTGGCGAGCCAGACCGACTCCATCGGCAGCATCCTCGAAACCATCCGCAGCATCTCGGAGCAGACCAACCTGCTGGCACTGAACGCCGCCATCGAGGCCGCTCGCGCCGGTGAACAGGGTCGCGGCTTCGCCGTGGTGGCGGATGAGGTGCGCAATCTGGCCAACCGCTCCGCCGCCTCGACCGCCGAAATCCAGGGGATGATCAACCGCTTGCAGGAGCAGAGTGCCCGCGCCGTCAGCGCCATGGCACAGGGGCGTAACCAGAGTCTGGAGGTGGTGAGTCAGGCCGATGAGGCCAACGCCGCCCTCGGCCAGATCACCGCCCACATCACCCAGATCAACGACATGAATATCCAGGTCGCCACCGCCACCGAGGAGCAGTCGAGCGTGGTCGGCGAGATCAACCGCAACGTGGAAGATATCAACCAGCTCACCATGGAGACCGCCGATATCGCCCACCAGCTGACCGAGTCCAGCCGCAGCCTGCAGCAGCTCTCCGGTCAACTCGACAAGCTGGTCGGCAACTTCCGTCTGTAGTCTTGTCATCCCACTCCTGAAGACTCACCAGAGGGCGCTGCGGCGCCCTCTGTCATAACCACGGCAAACGGTGACGCACGGCCATTCAAACGCCGTTATGCGCCCCTCGAAATGCCTCATAATCAGGGAAATATGAGGAGGAGTTATGGGCAAGCTGATCGTAATGATATTGCTGGGGGGCGTGCTCGGCGCTTGCAGCAGCGGGGCGGGTACACGGGGCAGATGTCAGCGTGGACGATACCCGGATCCGGGTCAGTGACGGTAGTGGTGGCTATGGCACCTTCTGCCCGCCGGGGCAGGCCAAGAAGGGGCGCTGCTAATCGGACTCCGAAGGCCAGATAGCAAAAAGCCGCTCATTCGAGCGGCTTTTTCATGCAAGCGGGAAGAAAATTACTTTTTCTTCTTGGCCTTGGCGTTCGGCAGGTCGGTGATGGAGCCTTCGAACACTTCGGCAGCCAGACCCACAGACTCGTGCAGAGTCGGGTGAGCGTGGATGGTCAGCGCGATATCTTCGGCGTCAGCACCCATCTCGATGGCCAGACCGATTTCACCCAGCAGTTCACCGCCGTTGGTACCGACGATGGCGCCACCGATGACGCGACCGCTCTCCTTGTCGAAGATCAGCTTGGTCATGCCGTCAGAGCAGTCGGACGCGATGGCGCGGCCGGAAGCAGCCCACGGGAAGGTGGCGACTTCGAAGTTCAGACCTTGTTGCTTGGCCTCTTTCTCGGTCAGACCGACCCATGCCATCTCTGGCTCGGTGTAGGCGATGGACGGGATCACTTTCGGATCGAAGTAGTGCTTCTTGCCAGCGATCACTTCGGCGGCAACGTGACCTTCGTGCACACCTTTGTGCGCCAGCATCGGCTGACCCACGATGTCACCGATGGCGTGGATGTGCGCCACGTTGGTACGCAGCTGCTTGTCCACCTCGATGAAACCGCGCTCGGTCACGGCAACGCCAGCCTTCTCGGCATCCAGCATCTTGCCGTTCGGCACACGACCTACGGCAACCAGAACGTTGTCGTAACGAACCGGCTCGGCCGGAGCGTGCTTGCCTTCGTAGGAGACGTACAGGCCGTCTTCACGGGCTTCAACTGCGGTGACCTTAGTCTCCAGCATGATGTTGAATTTCTTGGCCACACGCTTGGTGTAGATCTTGACGATGTCTTTGTCAGCAGCCGGTACCAGCTGGTCGGCAAATTCCACCACGTCGATCTCGGAACCCAGAGAGGAGTAAACGGTACCCATCTCCAGACCGATGATGCCGCCACCGATAACCAGCAGTTTGCCAGGCACTGTTGTCAGCTCCAGCGCATCGGTAGAGTCCCATACGCGCGGGTCATCGTGGGGGATGAACGGCAGCTTCACCGGACGGGAACCGGCTGCGATGATGGCGTTGTCGAAGGTAACGGTGGTCTTGCCCTCGTCGCCGGTCACTTCCAGGGTGTTCGGGCCGGTAAATTTACCGAAGCCGTTAACAACCTGAACCTTACGCATCTTGGCCATGCCAGCCAGACCGCCGGTCAGCTGGTTGATAACCTTCTCTTTCCACAGACGGATCTTGTCGATGTCGGTCTTGGGTTCGCCGAAGACGATGCCGTGCTCGGCCAGCGCCTTGGCTTCTTCAATCACTTTGGCGACGTGCAGCAGCGCCTTGGAGGGGATGCAGCCCACGTTCAGACAGACGCCACCCAGGGTGGAGTAACGCTCGACGATAATAGTATCCAGACCCAGATCGGCTGCACGGAAAGCAGCGGAATAACCGGCAGGGCCAGCACCCAGTACTACGACCTGGGTTTTGATTTCTTTACTCATCATGACCTCTTTGTCGTTCTTATATCCCCGGACAGCGCAGTCTTATGCCTTCTTTTCGTTGTAAAACAAGGCGGCTGCAGCCGTGAAAAAACGGGGCAAGTTTACGATCATGTTAATGAAATGAGAAGTAAAAAGGGCAGGCTCTGGGCCCGCCCTCTCACTTACAGGACCAGTCGACGAATGTCGGACAACACACCGTTCATGGTGGTGATGAAGCGAGCTCCATCGGCACCATCGATCACGCGGTGGTCGTAGCTCAGAGCCAGCGGCAGCATCAGGCGCGGCGCGAACTCTTTGCCGTTCCACTTCGGCTTCATCTCGGACTTGGAGACACCGAGGATGGCCACTTCCGGCGCGTTGACGATCGGGGTAAAGCTGGTACCGCCGATGCCACCCAGGCTGGAGATGGTGAAGCAACCGCCCTGCATGTCGGCAGCGGTCAGCTTGCCGGCACGGGCCTTCTTGGAGATCTCGGCCAGATCGCGAGACAGCTCCATGATGCCCTTCTTGTTAACATCGCGTACCACGGGCACAACCAGACCGTTGGGGGTATCCACCGCCACACCGATGTGGATGTACTTCTTCATGATCAGCTTGCTGCCATCTTCGGACAGGGAGCTGCAGAAGCGCGGGTGAGCTTCCAGCGCCTTGGCGGCCGCTTTCAGGATGAACACCAGCGGGGTGATCTTCACGTCCGACTTCTGCTTCTCGAGCATCGCGTTCTGCTCTTTGCGGAACGCTTCCAGCTCGGTGGTATCGGCTTCGTCGAACTGGGTGACATGAGGGATCATGACCCAGTTGCGGTGCAGGTTCGGACCGGAGATCTTCTGGATGCGGGTCAGATCGACCTCTTCCACATCACCGAACTTGCTGAAATCGACCTTCGGCCACGCCAGCACGCTCATGCCGTTGCCAGTACCGGTGCCAGCAGCCGGAGCGGACTCGGCGCGCTTGATGGCATCCTTCACATAGGCTTGCACGTCTTCTTTGACGATGCGGCCCTTGCGACCGGAGGCTTTTACCTTGGCTAGGTTGACGCCAAACTCGCGCGCCAGACGGCGTACTGCCGGGGAAGCGTGCACGTAGGCATCGTTGGCAACGAAATCGGTCGCAGCGGCAGCAGCCTGGGCAACCGGAGCCGGAGCTACGGCAACAGGGGCAGCGGCGACCGGAGCGGCAGCTTGAGCAACCGGCGCGGCAGCAGGGGCAGCGCCAGCCACTTCGAAGACCATGATCAGGGAACCGGTGGAGACCTTGTCACCCGCCTTTACCTTGATCTCTTTGACCACACCGGCGAACGGTGCAGGCACTTCCATGGAGGCCTTGTCACCTTCCACGGCGATCAGGGACTGGTCAGCTTCGACCTTGTCACCCACGGCAACCATGATCTCGGTGACTTCCACTTCGTCACCACCGATATCCGGTACGTTGACCTCTTTGGCAGCAGCGGCAACCGGGGCAGCAGCCACGGGCGCGGCGGCTTGAGTCGGAGCAGCAACGGCAGCAGGCGCAGCGCCAGCCACTTCAAACACCATCACCAGAGAGCCGGTAGAGACCTTGGCGCCAGCGGCAACCTTGATTTCGACCACGCGACCGGCGAACGGTGCCGGTACTTCCATGGAGGCCTTGTCACCTTCCACAGCGATGATGGACTGGTCGGCTTCTACCATGTCGCCCACGGCAACCATGATTTCAGTCACGTCCACTTCGTCGTCACCGATGTCCGGTACATGCACATCTTTGCGTACGGCAGCGGCAGGTGCGGCGGCCGGAGCAGCAACCGGTGCAGCCACTTCAGCAGGGGCGGCAGCGCCTTCGGCTTCGAAGATCATGATCTGGGAACCGGTGGCAACCTTGTCGCCCACCTTGATCAGGATCTCTTTGACGATACCGGCAGACGGGGCCGGTACTTCCATGGAGGCCTTGTCGCCTTCTACCGCGATGATGGACTGGTCCAGCTCGACCTTGTCACCCACGGCCACCATGATCTCGGTGACTTCAACTTCATCGGCGCCGATATCCGGCACCATAATCTGTTTGGACATTGTGCTTTATCCTCTTGCGTCGATCCGCGTGGCTGGCTGATACCACCACGCACATCTCGCGTTAACCGTTTTAAAACCTGGCAAGGTCGCGCCGCATGACGGCGCGACCCTTGATCCACTTACGCGTACAGCGGGTTGACCTTGTCGGCATCGATGCCGTACTTGGCGATGGCGTCGGCCACAACCTGCTTGTCTACCTCGCCGCGCTTGGCCAGTTCGGTCAGGGCAGCAACCACCACGTAGAATTCGTTCACTTCGAAGTGACGACGCAGGTTGGCGCGGCTGTCGGAACGGCCGTAACCATCGGTACCCAGCACACGGTAGTTCTCGGTCGGAACGAAGGCGCGAACCTGATCGGCGAAGGACTTCATGTAGTCGGTCGCAGCGATGGTGGCTTCGGAACCCAGTACCTGAGCGATGTAGGGAACACGCGCCTCAGAGGTCGGGTGCAGCATGTTCCAGCGATCCGCGTCCTGACCGTCACGGGCCAGTTCGTTGAAGGAGGTGACGCTGAACACATCGGAACCGATGCCGTACTCGCTGGCCAGGATCTGGGCGGCAGTGCGCACGTGACCCAGGATGGAACCACAACCCAGCAGCTGAACTTTCGCCTTGGCACCCGCCACAGACTCCAGCTTGTAGATACCCTTGCGGATGCCTTCCTCGGCGCCTTCCGGCATGGCCGGCATGGCATAGTTCTCGTTCAGGGTGGTGATGTAGTAGAACACGTTCTCCGGGTTCTCACCGTACATGCGGCGCAGGCCGTCCTGTACGATCACCGCCACTTCATAGGCGTAGGACGGGTCGTAGGAGATGCAGTTCGGGATGGTGTTCGCCAGGATGTGGCTGTGACCATCTTCGTGCTGCAGACCTTCGCCGTTCAGGGTAGTACGACCGGAGGTCGCACCCAGCAGGAAGCCACGGGCTTGCTGGTCACCGGCTGCCCACGCCATGTCGCCGATCCGCTGGAAGCCGAACATGGAGTAGTAGATGTAGAACGGGATCATCGGGCAGTCGTTGGTGCTGTAAGAGGTCGCAGCAGCCAGCCAGGAGGACATGGCGCCCAGCTCGTTGATACCGTCTTGCAGAACCTGACCCTGCTTGTCTTCCTTGTAGTAGGAGACGATGTCGCGGTCTTGCGGGGTGTACTGCTGACCATGCGGGCTGTAGATACCGATCTGGCGGAACAGACCTTCCATACCGAAGGTACGGGCTTCGTCAGCCAGGATCGGCACGATGCGCTTGCCGATGGACTTGTCTTTCAGCATCACGTTCAGGGAACGCACGAACGCCATGGTGGTGGAGATTTCGCGCGCTTGCTCGCCCAGCAGCGGGCCGAAGGCATCCAGTGCCGGGATTTCCAGCTTGGTGGTGCTTTCGCGCAGGCGGGTCGGCAGATAGCCTTTCAGGGCGGCGCGACGGTCGTGCAGGTATTTGTGCTCGGCAGAACCGGCTTCGATCTTCAGGTAAGGCAGATCGGCCAGCTGCTCGTCGGCCACCGGCAGGTTGAAGCGGTCACGCAGGTGACGCACGGAGTCCAGCTCCATCTTCTTGACCTGGTGAGCGATGTTCTTGCCTTCAGCCGCTTCACCCATGCCGTAACCCTTGATGGTCTTGGCCAGAATAACGGTCGGCTTGCCCTTGGTCTGGGTCGCCTTGTTGAACGCAGCGAACAGTTTGCGAGGATCGTGACCACCGCGGTTCAGAGCGAAGATCTCCTCGTCGGTCATGTCTTTGACCAGCGCGGCAGTTTCCGGATAACGGTTGAAGAAGTGCTCGCGGATATAGCCACCGTCGCGGGACTTCATGGTCTGGTAGTCACCATCCACAGTTTCGTTCATCAGCTGGATCAGCTTGCCGGAAGTGTCTTTCTTCAGCAGCTCATCCCACTTGCGACCCCAGATGACCTTGGTGACATCCCAACCGGCGCCAGCGAACAGGCCTTCCAGCTCGTTGATGACCTTGCCATTACCGACAACCGGACCATCCAGACGCTGCAGGTTGCAGTTGACCACGAACACCAGGTTGTCGAGCTTTTCACGCACGGCAACGGTCAGAGCGCCCTTGGCTTCCGGCTCGTCCATCTCGCCGTCACCCAAGAAGGCGTAAACGGTCTGCTCGGAGCAATCCTTGATACCACGGTCGGTCAGGTACTTCAGGAAGCGAGCCTGATAGATGGCGGCGATGGGGCCCAGACCCATGGATACGGTCGGGAACTGCCAGAAGTCCGGCATCAGTTTCGGGTGCGGATAGGAAGGGATACCCTTGCCGTCTACTTCCTGACGGAAGTTGTCCAGCTGCTCTTCGGTCAGACGACCTTCAGCGAAGGCGCGAGCATAGATGCCCGGGGAGATGTGACCCTGGAAGTAAACCAGATCGCCACCATCCTTCTCGTTGCGAGCACGGAAGAAGTGGTTGAAGCAGACATCATAGATGGTCGCAGAAGAAGCGAAGGAAGACATGTGACCACCCAGGTCCAGGTCTTTCTTGGACGCGCGCAGCACGATCATCATGGCGTTCCAGCGGATGATGGCGCGAATGCGGCGCTCCATCTCCAGGTCGCCCGGGTAGTCCGGCTCATCGCTGGACGGGATGGTGTTGATGTAATCGCGATTTGCCTTGGCAGCCACGTCCACACCGCTTACGCGGGCTTTCTCGGCCAACTGTTCAAGGATGAACTGAGCGCGTTGCGGACCCTCTTCACGCAGCAGGGATTCCAGAGAGGCAAGCCACTCCAGCGTTTCTATCGGGTCCACATCGTTCTTCAGGATATCAGACATGGCTGGTTCCTATTTTGTTGTGATTGCACGGCATTGCACGGCAAAAGGCGCAAGCATTCGACAATAAAGCCTTGTGGGATTAGTTTTCCTGCTGACGGATCCGACGCATGGATCGCTGGATCCGGCTGTCTTCCCTCTGCATATCCAACAAGGTGTCCTCGATAAAGGCCAGATGCTCATGACAAGCTGTTCTGGCCCGCTCCGGAGCCCCCGAAAGAATAGCCTCGATCAGATTCGCGCGATGGCGACGTATCTTGGCTACCACTCCCGGGCGGCGATTCAAAATCTCGTTATTCTGCAGAATGTTCTGCTCGAGCATCGGGCTCATGGCCCGCAGCAGGTGCAGCAGCACCACGTTGTGGGACGCCTCGGCCACCGCCAGATAGAACTGGGTCACGGCTGCCGATTCGGCCACCAGCGAGCCCGACTGGCCCGCCTCTTCGATGGCGGTTTGCACCTGACGAATGCGCTCGAAATCAGACCCGGTTCCCCGCAAGGCCGCGTAGTAGGCACAGATGCCTTCCAGCGCATGGCGAAACTCCAGCAGGTCATACCGGGCTTCCGGGTGGGTACTGAGCAGTTCGAACAGGGGATCGGCCATCCCCTTGCTCAGGGCATTCTGCACGTAAGTGCCGCCGCCCTGACGGCGATAAAGCAACCCGCGCGCTTCCAGCCGCTGGATGGCTTCGCGCAGCGAGGGGCGCGATACCTGAAACTGGATGGCGAGTTCCCGCTCGGGAGGCAATTTCTGCCCCGGCTGCAGGCTGCCTTCCAGAATCATCTGTTCCAGCTCGGCGACAATGGAGTCGGCCAACTTGGGTTGCGTAATCTTGCGATAGGGCATGAGGCTACTTTGTTAAATTGGTATTACCAATTTCATGGATGGGGCGAAAATTAGCAGAGCCCTTTTGAAAAGTCCACCCAAAAGATGATCTGAGTCAAGAATCACCCCCACCACTTAAGGGGTAAAACAGGGCAAACATGATTTAGCTCATAGAAAATGGTCTGACCAATATTCTTGACGGCGCTCACAAATAACATTTGCGCAACCAGAGACGAAAATGGCCTGCCAGATCGGCAAGCCATTGATTTTAAAATCCAAACTAAATTTGAATAATTACTTTAGCTGTTTAGCAGCTGCCGGTAGTAATCCCACTGAAAACTGGCTCCGGGATCCGTCTTGCGCCCTGGTGCGATGTCACAATGGCCGACAATTTTTTCATGGGTGATGGCCGGATAGCGCGCTGATATGGCTCGGGTGAGCCCCACCAGCACCCGGTACTGGGCCTCGGTATAGGGGGTCTCGTCAGTCCCTTCCAGCTCGATACCGATGGAGAAGTCATTGCACGCCTCCCGCCCCTGCCAACTCGATACTCCCGCATGCCAGGCCCGCGCGCCAAACGGCACATACTGCACCAGCTCGCCATCGCGGCGGATCAGGCAGTGGGCCGAGACCCGCAGCTGATGAATACCGGCAAAATAGGGGTGAGCATCAGGGTCGAGCCGCCCCATAAAGAGATCGTCGATAAAGGGGCCACCAAACTCCCCCGGCGGCAGGCTGATACCATGCACCACCAGCAGGGATATATCGTCGGGCGTGGCCCGTTCGTTATGATGGGGAGAAGGTACATGGCGCGCCTGCTGGCACCAGCCAGCGGCATCGATAGAAAAGCAAGGTTGCGAAGCGAGTTGAGTCATCGGCTACTCGAGTTGGCTGATTAATGGCGAAAAGATGAAGAGATGTAATGGACAAGCCAGCACCAACTCACTGAATCAACGGGAAATGGTATGTTAGGCTGAGTCATCTTTCGCTCGATATGGATGGGTTATGCAGCACACGGCACGCTGGATGTGGTTACTGGCCTGGCTCTCTCTGATGGGCCTGCTGACCCTCTACTTCCACTCCCGCTCGCAACCGGGCGTCACCGCCAGCGGCGAGCTATTGCTGCGGGCCGACCAGAGCGGCCACTATCGTCTGGAGGGTGCCATCAACGGTCAGCCGGTGCAACTGCTGCTCGATACCGGCGCCACCCGCATCACCATCCCGCAGCAGGTTGCCGAGCGGCTCGGCCTGACCGCTCATGGCAGCAGCCAGGTCAATACCGCCGCGGGGCAGATCCGGGTCGGCAACGGCGCCATCGAAACGCTGGCGATGGGGCCATTGACCTTGTACGATCTGGCCATCTTTATCAATCCGGCGGCAGACGGTGACGAAGTGCTAGTTGGCATGAACGCCCTCGGTCGGCTGGAGCTGGTTCAAAAGGAGCGGCAACTGCTGCTCAGACCCTTGCAGGAATAAGGCATGTTTCAACAGGATGTCAGCCGCGCCGTGCGCGCCGCACTACTCGAAGATCTGGGCGATGCCCTCACTACACTGAACCAACCGGACGCCAGCGCCGATATCACTGCTCAGTTGATCCCGGCCGAGCGCATCGCCAGCGCCCGGGTCATCACCCGTGAGGCAGGCGTGTTCTGCGGCCAGCCCTGGGTTGATGAAGTGTTCGCTCAACTCGGCGGCGAGGTGAAGGTGGAGTGGAAGGTGCAGGATGGCGAAGTGCTCTCCCCCAATCAGGAGCTGTTCCGCCTCCATGGCCCTGCCCGCCTGCTGCTGACCGGCGAGCGCAATGCGCTGAACTTTGTCCAGACCCTCTCCGGCGTTGCCACCCTCACCGCCCGCTATGTGGCTGAACTGGAAGGCACCGACTGCCGTCTGCTCGACACCCGCAAGACCATCCCCGGGCTGCGCACCGCCCAGAAGTACGCGGTCACCTGCGGCGGCGGCAAGAATCACCGCATCGGCCTCTACGACGCCTACCTCATCAAAGAGAACCATATCCTCGCCTGCGGCGGCATCGCCGAGGCGATTAATGAGGCTCGTCATCTCAATCCGGGCAAGCCGGTCGAGGTGGAGGTCGAATCGCTGGCCGAGCTGGAACAGGCGCTGGCGGCCAACGCAGATATCGTGATGCTCGACAACTTCGACGTGACCATGATGCGCGAAGCGGTCGCCATCAATCAGGGCCGCGCCAAGCTGGAAGTCTCCGGCAATGTGACGCTGGACACCCTGGCTGAATTTGCCGCCACTGGCGTCGATTTTATCTCTGTCGGGGCGCTCACCAAGCATGTGCGGGCGCTCGATCTCTCCATGCGTTTTATCCAGCAGTGAAATTCCCCCCACAGGCTTGAGCAAACACTCGATATAACCGGATAAACAACTTGCAAAAGGCGCCATAGGCGCCTTTTCTTTAATCAGGATCCCTCGGCAAAGGAGTGTGATGACGGACCCGCTTCCCCCCATAAAAAAGAGTCGTTAGAAGCCTCTTATTTTATGATTTATATCATGTTTTTGGTAAATGATAGAAAAGTGGTTAACAAAGGCAGCAATCTCTGTTGCCACCCCTGACAGCTCGGATAAGATACTGACGTGCGGATGGTTTTCTACCGGCACTTCCCAGGAACCAAGGATAAAAGGACATTTGACATGAAGAAGCAATCAGGTTTTACCCTTATTGAACTGATGATCGTGGTCGCGATCGTGGCCATATTGGCCGCCATCGCGCTGCCTGCGTATCAAAATTACACCAAAAAAGCAAAATTTACTGAAGTAATCGCATCAACGGGCGCATTGAAGACAGCCGTTGAGCTCTGCTATGCCGATCAGGGGGCATTAACTAACTGTGATTCCAGCTCTCAAGGTATCCCAGCAGCACAATCTGGTGCCGTTGGTCTGGTGAAAAATCTATCTGTCGCTGATGGCGTTATTACGGCTGAGGCGGTTGGTGTGAGTGGTACACCAGTAAATGGCCTTTCTGGTGAGACGTATATATTGTCTCCCACTGCTGTTAATAACAAACTTACATGGGCAACAGTTTCATCCTCAACATGTATTACGGCAGAAATCTGCAAATAAATGACCTCTAGCCCTAATAGCGGCCTGGCGTTAAGCCTGGCCGCCTCTTCACTGATCAGTGAAGAGGACTCCCAGCGCTATCTGAGCCAGGCCAAGGCCCAGCGCAAACCCTTTGTGACCTTTCTGATCGAGAACAACATCCTCGACAGCAAGGCATTGGCCGATTTTTGCGAGCTGGAGTATGGGGTACCTCTGCTGGATCTTGCCGCCTTCGATTTGGCCGAGATCCCGCAGAAGTTCCTCAATCAAAAGCTGATCGACAAGCACCACGTCCTGCCCATCTACACCCAGGGCCATACCCTCTATATCGCCATGTCGGATCCGACCAATGTGTCGGCACTGGAGGATTTCGGCTTCAGCTTCGGGCTCCATACCGAGGCGCTGCTGGTAGAGGAAAACAAGCTCACCGCCGCCATAGCCAAGCTGCTGGAGAGCGAGAACGACGCCCTCGGCATGGAGGATATCGACGAATCCGAGATTTCGGATCTCGAGGTCTCCGACGAGAACAGTCGGCTGGACGAGAGCGTCAATACCGCCGATGACGATGCCCCCATCGTCAAGTACATCAACAAGATCATGATGGATGCCATCAAGCGCGGCGCCTCCGACCTGCACTTCGAACCCTACGAGTTCAAGTATCGGGTTCGCTTTCGCATCGATGGCATCTTGCACGAGATCGCCACCCCGCCGGTCAATCTGGCCAACCGCTTCTCCGCCCGCCTCAAAGTCATGGCACGGCTCGATATCGCCGAGCGGCGGCTACCACAGGATGGCCGGATCAAGCTGAAGCTATCGCGCAACAAGTCGATGGATATGCGGGTCAACACCCTGCCCACCATGTGGGGGGAGAAGATCGTGATCCGTCTGCTCGACTCCTCGGCGGCGCGCCTCAATATCGAGCAACTCGGCTTTGACGACCGGCAGAAGGCGCAATACCTGCGCGCCCTCTCCAAGCCGCAGGGGATGATCCTGGTAACCGGCCCCACCGGCTCGGGCAAAACCGTCTCGCTCTATACCGGCCTCAATATTCTCAACACCACCGAGGTGAACATCTCCACCGCCGAAGATCCGGTAGAGATCAACCTGCCCGGCGTCAACCAGGTGCAGGTCAATCCCAAGGCGGGGCTCACCTTCGCCAGCGCCCTGCGCTCCTTCTTGCGGCAAGATCCGGATGTGGTGATGGTGGGTGAAATTCGCGATCTCGAAACCGCCGAAATCGCCATCAAGGCTGCGCAGACCGGCCACCTGGTGCTCTCCACCCTGCACACCAACTCCGCCGCCGAGACCCTGACCCGGATGATGAACATGGGGGTGCCCGCCTTCAACATCGCCTCCTCGGTGACCCTGATCATGGCCCAGCGGCTGGCCCGTAAACTGTGCGACCACTGCAAGGCGCCGGAGGTGGTGCCGGAAGCCGAACTGCTGGAGCTGGGATTTACCCCGCAACAGCTGGCGGCCGGATTGCGACTGTTCAAACCGGTCGGTTGCAAGGAGTGTTCCGGCGGCTACAAGGGGCGAGTCGGCATCTACGAAATCATGCTGATGTCGGAGAACATCGCCAAATTGATCATGCAGGGGGCCAACTCACTGCAAATCGCCGCGATTGCCCAGAAGGAGGGGATGCGTACCCTGCGTACCTCGGGGCTGGAGAAGGCCCGGCTCGGGGTCACCAGTCTGGCCGAGGTCAACCGGGTCACCACCAACTAATTCGCATGGCGAAACAGTCGCCGCTAATACTCGGTGCGTAGGTTCGATTAGCGCGGCGTAATCGGACATTCGCGCAGGGAAACAGGATTAACGCTACGTCATCGGACGTTTGTGTCATAAGGGCTGGCGCCCGACCCAATTGCAGGATGCAAAGATGGCAACCCTAACCAAGAAGAACAATGCCCCCAAGAAAGTCTTCGCCTTCCGCTGGCACGGGGTAAACCGCAAGGGGCAGAAGGTCTCCGGCGAGCTGCAGGCCGACAGCATCAACACCGTCAAGGCCGAACTGCGCAAACAGGGGGTCAACGTCACCAAGGTGGCCAAGAAATCCCAGGGGCTCTTCTCCAAGGGTGGCGCCAAGATCAAACCGATGGATATCGCCATCGTCTCCCGCCAGATCACCACCATGCTTTCCGCCGGGGTACCACTGGTGCAGAGTCTGCAGATCATCGCCCGCAGCCACGAGAAAGCCTCGATGCGCGAGCTGATGGGGCAGATTGCCGCCGATGTGGAGACCGGCACCCCCATGTCGGAGGCGCTGCGCCGCCATCCACTCTACTTTGACGCTCTCTACTGCGATCTGGTGGAAGCCGGTGAGCAATCCGGCGCGCTGGAGACCATCTACGACCGTATCGCCACCTATCGGGAAAAGTCGGAGGCACTCAAGTCGAAGATCAAGAAAGCGATGTTCTACCCCACCATGGTCATTCTGGTCGCCATCGTGGTGACCTCCATCCTGCTGCTGTTCGTCATTCCGCAGTTCGAGGATATCTTCAAGAGCTTCGGCGCCGAGCTGCCGGTGTTCACCCAGTTTGTCATCGGCATCTCCCGCTTTATGCAGAACTGGTGGTATGTCTTCTTTGGCGGCACGGCCCTTGGCATCTTTCTCTATGTACGCGCCTGGCGGGCCTCCCAGAAGGTGAGAGACAATACCGACAAGTTCGTGCTCACCATTCCGGTAGTCGGGATGATCCTGCA
Source organism: Aeromonas sp. YN13HZO-058 (assembly GCF_001921245.1). Taxonomy (NCBI): domain Bacteria; kingdom Pseudomonadati; phylum Pseudomonadota; class Gammaproteobacteria; order Aeromonadales; family Aeromonadaceae; genus Aeromonas; species Aeromonas sp. YN13HZO-058. The sequence goes on from NZ_MQSY01000038.1 coordinate 85,438, forward strand.
CAAGGCGGCGATGGCTCGCTTTGCCCGTACTCTGTCGACCACCTTCTCCGCCGGTATTCCACTGGTAGATGCGCTGATTTCGGCGGCAGGCGCCTCCGGCAACTATGTCTATCGCACCGCGGTCATGGCCATCCGCAACGAGGTAGTGGCGGGCATGCAGATCAACGTGGCGATGCGTACCGTCGATCTCTTCCCCGACATGGTGATCCAGATGGTGATGATCGGTGAGGAGTCCGGTGCCATCGATGATATGCTCTCCAAGGTCGCCACCATCTTCGAACAGGAGGTGGATGATCTGGTCGATGGCCTCACCAGCCTGCTGGAACCCCTCATCATGGTGGTGCTCGGGGTGCTGGTCGGTGGCATGGTTATCGCCATGTACCTGCCCATCTTTAAACTGGGCGACGTTGTAGGTTGATTCATCAGGGCATGGCACCACCGCCATGCCCCTCCCCCTCATTTAACGATTGACGGTTGGTTATGACACTTCTTCTCGAGCTGGCTCACGGCTTGCCCTGGCTCTACTTCTCGCTGGTTTTTCTCTTCTCCCTGATGATCGGCAGCTTCCTCAACGTGGTGATCCACCGCTTGCCCATCATGCTGGAGCGGGAATGGCAGGCCGAATATCGCAGCTACTTCACCCCCGATGAGGAGGCCACTGCGCCAGAGCGCTACAACCTGATGGTACCGCGCTCCGCATGCCCTCACTGTGGTCACGCCATCACTGCGCTGGAAAACATCCCGCTGCTGAGCTGGCTCTGGCTCAAAGGGCGTTGCCGCGACTGTCAGGCACCGATCTCGGCCCGCTATCCGCTGGTGGAACTGCTGACCGCCCTGCTCTCGGTAGCTGTTGCTATGGTGATTACACCAGGATGGAGCACACTGGCCGCCCTGCTGCTCACCTGGATACTGGTTGCCCTCACCTTTATCGATCTCGACAAGATGTTGTTGCCCGACCAGCTCATCCTGCCACTGCTGTGGGGTGGGTTGCTATTCAATCTGGCGGGAGGCTTTGTGCCGCTGGCCGACGCGGTGATTGGCGCCATGGCGGGCTATCTGGTGCTCTGGAGCCTCTACTGGGCCTTCAAGCTGCTCACTGGCAAAGAGGGGATGGGTTATGGCGACTTCAAGCTGCTGGCGGCGCTGGGTGCCTGGCTCGGTTGGCAGGCGCTGCCCATTATTCTACTGCTCTCATCCCTGGTCGGCGCTGTGATCGGCATCAGCCTGATCGCCTTGCACAAACACCATCAGGGCAAGCCCATCCCTTTCGGCCCCTACCTCGCTATCGCGGGCTGGATCGCCCTGTTGTGGGGCGATACCATCACCCGCTGGTATCTCTCTACCCTGCTTTGAGCAAGAGGCCCCCATGTATGTAGTTGCTATCACCGGTGGTATCGGCAGCGGCAAAACCACTATCGCCAATCAGTTTGCCGCGCTGGGTATCGAGGTGGTGGATGCCGATGTGATCGCCCGCGAAGTGGTCGAGCCGGGCACCCCTGCCCTTGCCGCCATCGCCGACCATTTTGGCCCGGATGTGCTTGATCCAAGCGGCCAACTCGATCGTCGTGCCCTGCGTGAGCGGGTCTTTAGCGACCCACAGGCCAAAGAGTGGCTCAATGCCCTGCTTCACCCGCTTATTCGCAGCGAAATGCAGCGCCAGTGTGCCGCGGCACGCTCACCTTACTGCCTGCTGGTGGTGCCACTGCTGGTGGAGAACAAACTCACCGGCCTCGCCAATCGGGTGCTGGTAATTGATGTGGATGAAGCCACCCAGATTGAGCGCACCTGCCGTCGGGATGGGGTATCGGCCGAGCAAGCCCGGGCCATTATCGCCGCCCAGGCGAGCCGGTCGGAGCGCCTCGCTGTGGCGGATGATGTCATCGAAAACCACAATGGCAGCGAAATGGCGATTAAAACGCGGATTTTGGCGCTGCACGAGACATATCTGGCAATTGCCTCTCAACAAGCCCGCCAAGTGTGAGTACACTAGGCCGGTTTATGGCTGGCCAGGATTAGGCATGATTTACGATTTCCCCCTCAATGAAAAAAGCCGGACTTATCTTCGTCTGGAGTCCCTGTTTTCCCAGATCCGCGACAATCTGGAGAGTGAACAATCCTGGGCACATATCGCCTTCTTCAAGGGGCTGTTCGATCTGCAGGAGTTGCTGGAGCGTGGTGACCTGCGCGCCGACCTCATCAAGGATCTGGAGCGTCTCGGCCAGCGTCTGAGCCACTGGGCCAGCCTGCCCGATGTCGATCTGGAACAGATCAAGCAGATGCAGCAAGAGAGCAGCCAGCTCTCCCGCAACCTGCTCAACTCGCCACGCCCGGGTGCCCGCCTGAAAGAGGATCGTCTGCTCGGCTCGATCCGCCAGCGTTTCTCCATCCCCGGTGGCCTGTGTGCCTTCGATGTGCCGCAGCTGCACCACTGGCTCGGTACTCCGGCCATCACCCGTCACCAGCAGATGCAGGGCTGGCTGAGCGACATCAACCTGCTGATGAATGCCATCACCCTGTTGCTGCGCCTGTGGCGTGAGTCAGGCAGTTTCAGTGAACAGGTTGCCAGTAACGGTTTCTTCCAGGACACCGCCGAGAGCGCCGAGCTTATCCGCATCAAGCTGCCGGGCAATCTGTTCTGCTACCCGACCCTGAGCGGCCACAAGAACCGCTTCGCCCTGCGCTTTCTGCCCACCGCAGAACAGCCGATTGGCGATGTGACGTTCCAGCTTGCCTGCTGTTAAGGAGACATCCTGATGGTCACCAAGGTCAAATGCCCGACTTGCCAAACCGAGCTGGAGTGGGGCCCGCAGAGTCCGTTTCGCCCCTTCTGCAGCAAGCGCTGCCAGCTGATCGATCTCGGCGAATGGGCCGATGAAGAGAAGCGCATTCCTGGGGAGATCAATCCGGATCTGCTGCCGGAGCCGGAAGAGGGCGATCAGTGGCTATAAGCCAGTGGTCACTCACCTCTGCAATATGAAAAAAGGGCCGACGGGCCCTTTTTTGATGCTTGTTGGTTGCTATCGGATCACGCCAGCAGGCCCTGTAGCCGCGCCACAATCGGGCCATTGGCATCGGGGAAGTGGTAGTTGTGCAGCTCTGCCACCGGCACCCACAGACACTCTTGCCCCTCCTTGCCGAACGGTTCGCCGCTGAAACGGGTCACCTTCCAGATATCCAGCAACACCTGCTTCTCGGGGTAGTCGTGCTGCAACTCCATGAAGGGAGTGCAATCCTGCACCCGGATGCCGATCTCTTCCCACAGCTCTCTGTCCAGCGCGGTGAGCAGATCCTCGCCCGACTCCACCTTGCCACCGGGAAACTCCCAGCGATCCCCTTGATGGCGATCGGAGGAGCGTCTGGCGATGAAGATATCGCCTTGTTCATTCTCGATGACGCCAACCGCCACCCAGATCCGCTTTTTCTGTTCCATCTTGTTACCTTTGTACACTATGCCTGACCGCGCCGTTCGATGCGCCCAACCTCCGGTTGGGTGAGCGGCCGATGATGCCTGATATCCGATAACCCTTGGTCAGGTGGCGCCACCACAGTGACTTCGCCACTATCTGACAAAAACAAGGCGGGCACCGGGCCCGCCTTGTCATGGCACTGCGTCGATCAGGTCAACTGACCGTGGCAATGCTTGTACTTCTTGCCGGAGCCGCACGGGCAGGGATCGTTGCGGCCGATCTTCTGCTCATCACGCACGAAGGTGGTGTGACCCTCTTCGCCTGCGGCCTCTTCATCGGCCAGCTGGCTCTCTGCGGCGGCGTGGGTGTAGGTACGGGGAGCGGCTTCAGCCTGCTGGCGCTGCTGCTCTTCCATCGCTTCCACATCGCGCTCCTGCACCTGAACACGGCTCAGGATGCTGACCACGTCGCGCTTGAGGGTTTCCAGCATCTGGGTGAACAGATCGAAGGATTCGCGCTTGTACTCCTGCTTGGGGTTCTTCTGGGCGTAACCGCGCAGATGGATGCCCTGACGCAGGTGATCCATGGCCGCCAGATGCTCTTTCCACAGACCATCCAGAGTTTGCAGCATCACCGCTTTCTCGAAGTTGCGCAGCACCTCTTTGCCGACCAGCTCTTCCTTGTGGGCATAGAGCTTGGTGGCTTCGTCCAGAATGCGCTCGCGCAGCTTCTCTTCATACAGCTTGTCATCTTCCGCCAGCCACTGTTGCAGCGGCAGATCCAGCGCGAAGTCCGCCTTCAGGCGTGCTTCCAGACCCGGCACGTCCCACATCTCTTCCAGAGACTGGGGTGGGATGTACTCGTCGATCACCGCGCCGTACACGTCGTCACGGATGACATGAATGGTCTCGGAGATATCATTGGTATCCAGCAGCTCGTTGCGCTGCTCGTAGACCACCTTGCGCTGGTCGTTGGCAACGTCATCAAACTCCAGCAAGCTCTTGCGGATGTCGAAGTTGCGACCTTCCACCTTGCGCTGGGCGTTTTCGATCGCCTTGGTGACCCACGGGTGCTCGATAGCCTCGCCCTCTTCCATGCCCAGCTTCTTCATCATGCCGGTCACGCGATCGGAGGCGAAGATCCGCATCAGGGTATCTTCCATGGAGAGGTAGAAACGGGAGGAGCCCGGGTCACCCTGACGACCTGAACGGCCGCGCAGCTGGTTGTCGATACGACGGGATTCGTGACGCTCGGTACCGATAATGTGCAGACCACCGGCGGCCAGCACCTCATCGTGACGCACCTGCCAGGCGGCTTTCAGCTCGGCAATCTGCTCGCTGGTCGGGTTCTCCAGCTTGGCAATCTCTGCCTGCCAGTTGCCGCCCAGCACGATGTCTGTACCACGACCGGCCATGTTGGTGGCGATGGTGACCGCACCAATCTGGCCAGCCTGAGCGACGATCTCCGCTTCCATGGCGTGGAACTTGGCGTTCAGTACCTTGTGCGGAATGTTCTCCTTGGTCAGGATGCCGGAGAGCAGCTCGGAGTTCTCGATGGAGACGGTACCCACCAGCACCGGCTGACCACGGGAAACGCAACCACGGATATCTTCGACGATGGCGGCATACTTCTCATTGGCTGTCAGGTAGACCAGATCGCCCATGTCCTTGCGCACCATCGGCTTGTTGGTCGGGATAACCACGGTATCCAGGCCATAAATCTGCTGGAATTCAAAGGCTTCGGTATCTGCAGTACCGGTCATCCCCGCCAGCTTGTTGTAGAGACGGAAGTAGTTCTGGAAGGTGATGGATGCCAGCGTCTGGTTCTCGTTCTGGATTTTCACCCCTTCCTTCGCTTCAACGGCCTGATGCAGACCATCGGACCAGCGACGACCCGGCATGGTACGACCGGTGTGCTCGTCGACGATGACGATTTCGTCTTTCTGGACGATGTAGTCCACGTTGCGCTCGAACAGGGTGTGAGCACGCAAACCCGCATTGACGTGGTGCAGCAGGCTGATGTTGGAGGCGGAGAACAGGGAGTCGTTCTCGTCCAGCAGCCCCTCTTTCTTGAGCAGCTCTTCCACGAAGATCTGGCCGTTTTCGGTCAGCAGGGCCTGACGGTTCTTCTCGTCCACCGTGTAGTGACCGTCGCCGGTGTACTCTTCGGTGTCTTCCTTGTCCTGCTTGACCAGCAGCGGGATCAGCTTGTTGACGCGAATATAGAGCTCTGAGCTGTCTTCGGCCGGGCCGGAGATGATCAGCGGAGTACGGGCTTCATCGATAAGCACCGAGTCAACTTCATCCACCAGCGCGTAGTTGAGCGGACGCTGGACGCGCTGCTCCGGCGAGAACGCCATGTTGTCGCGCAGGTAGTCAAAACCGAATTCGTTGTTGGTACCGTAGGTGATGTCGGCGGCGTAGGCGTCACGCTTCTGGGACGCATCCATGCCGGGCACGTTGCAATCAACTGTCATGCCGAGGAAGGCAAACAGCGGACGGTTCGCTTCCGCATCACGCTTGGCCAGGTAGTCGTTCACCGTTACTACGTGCACACCACGGCCACTCAGGGCGTTCAGGTAAGCTGGCAGAGTTGCGGTCAGGGTCTTACCTTCACCGGTCTTCATTTCCGCGATGCGGTTGGAGTTCAGCACCATGCCGCCGATCAGCTGTACGTCGAAGTGACGCATGCCGAACACCCGCTTGGAGGCTTCACGCACGGTCGCGAACGCTTCCGGCAGCAGCTGCTCCAGGGTCTCACCCTGCTCGATACGCTGACGGTATTCGGCCGTTTTGGCCTGCAACTCGGCATCGGACAGAGCCTCGAACTGCGGCTCCATGGCATTGATCTGTTTTACAATTTTGCGCAAAGCCTTGAGCGTTCTGTCGTTCCGGCTGCCGATAATCTTGGTAAGCAGTGTGCTAATCATGGGTACCAACTATTTCTGGTTATAAAAGCGTTCCGTCACTGGAACTGAAGAAAAAAACCTAACCCCGGCTGGCACTGAGAAAGCGTGCGGGGTTGACCTGACGACCGTCTTTCAACACTTCGTAATGCAGATGGACCCCGGTCGCGCGACCGGTACGTCCCATCAAGGCAATCTTCTGACCCTGATCAACCAGGGTGCCCACCTCGACCAGCAACCTGGAGTTGTGGGCATAGCGGGTGACCAGGCCATTGCCGTGATTAATCTCCACCATATTGCCAAATTCCGGATGACGGCCCGCCCAGCTGACAATGCCAGGCCCGGTGGCCAGAATCGGGGTTCCGGGTTTGCCACGGAAATCGACCCCTTTGTGCATCTTGGCACGCCCGTTGAACGGATCGACCCGTCCACCAAACCCGGACGAGACCCAAACTCGCTCCTGTTTGACTGGCGTGCCGGAAATAAAACCGGCATCGGTGATATGGTGATTCATGATGAAAGATTCAAGTACCGACAGCTGCTCTTCGCGGCTGCTGAGCTGCTGGCTGAGGTGTTTCATCGAGGCTTGCAGCTCGTTGAGGCTCACTTCCAAATCTTCATCATAAGAAGGGCCGCCCATCGGGGGCAGCTCTTTGAAATTGAACTCGTCGGGATCGAGATCGGCCTGCTCGGTCAATCGTTCGCCGAGGGCATTGAGACGGCCAAGCTGGCCCTGCATGGTGCCCACCTGAGCAGCCAGCATTGCCAACTGTTCACGGGCTTCGTCGCCACTCTGGTCGACGGACTGTTGCTCGGCAACGGCAAGCGCCACTTCCAGCGCCTCCATTTTCTGGTGCCAGCTCTGCCAGAGCCAACCACCACCTAGAGCCAACAGGGAGAAGAGAATACCGCCGACCCAGGCCAGACGTTGTTTGGGCAGGTGCAACTTGCGTCGCTGCTTGCCGTGGAGGATCAGGGTAATGCTCATAGAACTAAGTCTGCTCGGTCAGGTGCGGCCAGGAGCCTGCACGGGAAATAAAACCGGGAGATAATCGGTATTAAAGGATGGAGTAAACAAATGACGGAACGTCGGTGCGGAGAGAGGACCGACGTTCCGTTGCACAGCTATCAGGCCAGAACCAGACCGTTATCGTAGTAAGCGATAGGCGCTTTGTCGCCCTCACCCTCGAAGGTCACCAGTTCCCAAGCCTCCTGCTCGGCCAGCAAGGCACGCAGCAGCTTGTTGTTCAGGGCATGTCCGGTCTTGTAGGCACGGAACTCACCGATGATGCTGCGGTTACACATATAGAGGTCACCGATCGCATCCAGCATCTTGTGCTTGACGAACTCGTCCTCATAACGCAAACCGTCTTCGTTCAGTACCCGATAGTCGTCCAGTACCACGGCGTTTTCCAGGCTTCCGCCCAGCGCCAGGTTCTGGGAACGCAGGTACTCGATATCACGCATGAACCCGAAAGTACGGGCGCGGCTGATCTCTTTCACGAAGGAGGCACCGGAGAAGTCCAGTACGCAACGCTGATTGCGCCCTTCAAAGACCGGATGCTGGAAATCGATCTCGAGATCCATCTTGAAGCCGTTGCGATAGGGGTGGAATTCCGCCCACTTGTCGCCGTCTTCAACCCGGATACTCTTCTTGATCCGCACAAACTGCTTGGCAGCATTTTGCTCACGGATCCCGACTTCCTGCAGCAGGTAGATAAAGGGATGCGCACTGCCGTCCATCACCGGGATCTCGGGCGCGTCAACCTCGACATAGAGGTTGTCGATCCCCATCCCGGCCAACGCGGCAGAGAGGTGCTCAATGGTAGAGACACGGACACCGGCTTCGTTAACCAGAGCGGTACAGAGCACGGTATCGCGCACCTGATCGGCATTGGCTGGCAGCTCCACCACAGGATTCAGGTCGGTACGCAAGTAAACGATCCCTGTGTTCACAGGCGCCGGACGGAACGTCATGGTGACTTTCCGGCCCGAATGCAGGCCGACACCAGTCGCCTGTACACTCGTTTTCAAGGTTCTTTGTCTAATCATGGGTGTACCCTAAACAGCTTAAAATCCGGACCAGATGGTCGTTGGCAGGCCATCTTAGCACATTCCTTGAACAACAAACAAACAAGAGCCATAAGAGGCTTAGTCGGCTTGCTTGCGCAGGAACGCCGGAATATCCAGGTAATCCGGTTCGCGACGAGCTTGCGGCTCGGCGTTGACCACCTTGGCCGGGGCTTCGTCCATCACGCGGCCTTGCATCATGTCGCTGACCAGCGGCTGACGTACCGGGCGCTCTTGCACCTGGCTGCTCTTGACCAGGGTGATGTCCGGCTTGCGCTCGGCACCGATACCGGTCGCAACCACGGTCACACGCAGCTCGTCGTGCATTTCCGGGTCGATTACGGTACCCACAACAACGGTAGCGTTCTCGGAAGCGAAGGCCTTGACCGCGTTACCCACGGTTTCGAACTCTTCGATGGTCATGTCCATACCGGCGGTGATGTTGACCAGGATGCCACGGGCACCGGCCAGATCCACGTCTTCCAGCAGCGGGCTGGAGATGGCTTTCTCGGCCGCTTCTTCGGCGCGGTCATCACCGGAGGCGGAACCGGTACCCATCATGGCGGTACCCATTTCACGCATCACGGTACGCACGTCCGCGAAGTCGACGTTGATCAAGCCCGGGCGGGTGATCAGCTCGGCAATGCCCTGTACCGCACCAAGCAGTACATCGTTGGCCGCCTTGAAGGCGTCCAGCAGGGAGATACCGCGACCCAGCACCTTCAGCAACTTGTCGTTGGGGATGGTGATCAGGGAGTCGACGTTTTTGGAGAGCTCTTCGATACCGTGCGCAGCGAAGCCCATCCGTTTCTTCCCTTCAAAGGAGAACGGCTTGGTGACGACGGCAACGGTCAGGATGCCCATCTCGCGTGCCACTTCGGCTACGATCGGCGCAGCACCGGTACCGGTACCACCGCCCATACCGGCGGCGATGAACACCATGTCGGAACCGGTCAGCAGCTCACGCAGCGCTTCGCGATCTTCCATGGCCGCATCACGACCCACTTCCGGATTGGCGCCGGCACCCAGACCCTTGGTGATGCCACCGCCGATCTGCAGGGTAGTGTTGGCGCTGGAGTTACGCAGTGCCTGGGCGTCGGTGTTGACGGTAATGAACTCAACACCCTCAATATTTTGACGAACCATGTGCTCGACAGCGTTACCGCCGCCGCCACCTACACCGATCACTTTAATGACGGCTTCGTCAGTGTGGCTATCCATAAATTCAAACATGTTGTCTCTCCGCTTTATTTGCCTGACTCAGCAAAATTCTTAGAACTCGCCACGCAGCCAGTTGCTAACCCGTTTGACCAGGCCACCGACGCTTGCCTTGGCGGCATATTCTTTGTTGCTACCTGTGGCTTGATGGGTGCGGCCATATTGCAGCAACCCGACCGCAGTCGAGTACACCGGTGCCTGCACGTAATCACTCAAACCACGTATGTTCATGGGCTCTCCCACCCGGACCTGGCTCTGGAAGATCTGCTCTGCACACTCCACAATGCCTTCAATCTGGGCAGCGCCGCCGGTCAAGACCACACCGGCTGCCAGCTGATGCTTGACCCCCTGCGCTTTCAACTCGCTCTGTACCCGCACCAGCTCATCATTCACCATGGAGAGCAACTCGGTGTAACGGGGCTCAATCACTTCAGCCAGTGTCTGCCGTTGCAGGCTGCGCGCCGGACGACCGCCGACACTGGGTACTTCAATATTGTCTTCCTTGCTGACCAGACGACCGAGGGCGCAACCGTAGCGCACCTTGATCGCTTCCGCGTCGAGCGGCGGCGTGCCGAAGGCGTAGGCGATATCGCTGGTCACCGTGCTGCCAGCGTACGGGATCACCTTGGTGTGGCGCAGGGCGCCGCCGGTAAACAGCGACATATCCATGGTACCGCCACCAATGTCCACCACGCAGACACCCAGCTCCTTCTCGTCTTCGGTCAATACGGCATAGCTGGAGGCCAGCGCGGAGAAGATCAGTTGATCCACCCGCAAGCCGACCTTCTCCACACATTTCTCAATGTTGCGAGCCATGTCGTTGTGGCAAGTGATCAGGTGAACCTTGGCCGCCATCCGCACACCGGAGAGGCCAACCGGGTTCTTGATCCCTTCCTGATAATCGATGGCAAACTCCTGAGGCAGCACATGCAGCACCCGCAGCTCGTCGGAGAGGCGAACCGACTTGGCGGTGTGGATCACGTTGTCCACATCCTCCTGGGTCACCTCTTCATCGGAGATGGGCACCATACCGGTCTCATTGCGGCAGTCAATATGCTTGCCGGACAAACCCAGATAAACCGAGCTGATCTGGCAATCGGCCATCATCTCGGCCTCTTCCACCGCGCGGCGCAGTGACTTGACCACGGAGTCGAGGTCATTGACCCCGCCCTTCTCCATTCCGCGGGAAGCGTGACTGCCCATACCGATGACGTTGAGTTCACCGTCCGGCAATACTTCCCCGACCAGAACCGCCACCTTGGTTGTGCCGATATCCAGTCCGACAATCAAATTCCTATCTGCGGTGTTGGTCATGCACTTTCTCTTCGCTCTTCTTCCAGCCAACTGCCATTCCGGTGTCGTATCGAAGATCCACGTAGGCAACTTGCGCACGGGGTTCGATAACCGGGAAGGCATCGATAAACCGCTGCAACCGGAGCGCAATGTCATTGCGTCCCAGGAACAGCTTGATATTGCCATCCAGGGTCAGTTCCCAGGCATGGCGGGGGGTCAAATTCACCCCCAGCAACTTGTATCCCTTGGCAGCCAGTTGCGACTCGTACTGCCGACTCTCTTTCAACACCCGGGCGGCCTGGTCATCCGGCCCTGACAGCTGCAACAGCGGCGTCTTGACCCGATCCGGGGCACTGAATACCGTGCCCCTGGTGTTGACGAAGCGGTTGCCATTCCAGCGCGCCGCCACATCTTGTTCCGTGAGGTAGATCTTGATCTTGTTCGGCCACTTCTTTCGTACCGAGACCTGAGCTACCCATGGCAGGGCATTGAGCCGTGCCTGCAATTCGTTGACGTCCAATTCGAAGAAGTTGCGCAGCTCGGCGCCATCCAGCACGGCCATCCGCAGCTCTTCGGTTTGCAAATACTGGTGTTGCCCCTGCAGCAACAGCTCGCTCATGGGCAACCGGTTGGCATCCGTCAGCCAACCTTTAACATCCAGCGCAGTCCGATAGCAGCCCCATATCACCAGCAGGAAAAACACTACGCCTGCGATGAAGCCACCCTTGGTGCGCCCCTGTGCCCTTGCCTCCACCCGTTCGTTCCCCGTGTAACGCGCTAATCCGGCCTTTTGACAGACCGGTTCGCCATTATATAGGCCCCGGCTTGGCGGTCAAAATACTCATTGGGCCCTCAGGCGCCAGATTTCATGCTATCTATGCTCAATTTCATCTCTCCGAGACGACGGGCAAGCGCCCCGACGTTCCCGGCGCCTTGAGTCAGCACCAAATCCCCCTCGCCGATCAGGTCGGCCAGCACGGCTGGCACGTCATCTGGCGTGGCGACGAAGATGGGCTCCAGGTTGCCGCGCGAGCGAATGGAGCGGCACAGTGCTCGGCCATCAGCGCCCGGGATCGGCTCCTCACCAGCAGCATAAACCTCCAACATCACCAGCACGTCTACCTTGGAGAGCACATCGGCGAAGTCCTCGTAGAGGTCGCGGGTGCGGGTGTAGCGGTGCGGCTGGAACACCATCACCAGACGCTTTTCGGGCCAACCGGCACGGGCGGCGTTGATGGTGACCTTCACTTCACTCGGGTGGTGACCGTAATCGTCCACCAGCATCGCCTTGCCGCGACCGGTTTCAAACTCGCCATACTGCTGGAAGCGACGGCCGACCCCTTCAAATTTGGCCAGCGCACAGATGATGGCCTCATCGCTGACACCGTCCTCAGTCGCGACAGCTATCGCCGCTGCGGCGTTCAATGCGTTGTGAATACCCGGCAAATTGAGGGTGACCTGCAGTTCCCCCGCCTCTTTGCGGCGAACCCGGAAGCAGCTGTGGTTGGTGGTCTGGACAAAATCCAGCACCTGCACATCGGCATCGTCAGAGAGACCGTAGGTCAGGGTCGGGCGGGCAATCTCGGGCAACATGCCACGGATCACCGGATCATCGATGCAGACCACCGCCAGTCCGTAGAAAGGCAGATTGTGCAGAAACTCGATGAAGGTGGCCTTCAGCTTGGAGAAGTCACCGCCGTAGGTATCCATGTGATCCGCTTCGATGTTGGTCACGATAGAGACCATCGGCTGCAGATGCAGGAAAGAGGCGTCGCTCTCGTCCGCCTCGGCAATCAGATAGCGGCTGCTGCCCAGGCGGGCATTGGTGCCGGCACTGTTGAGCAGACCACCGATGACGAAGGTCGGGTCACGGTCGGCTTCGGCATAGATGCTCGCCACCAGACTGGTGGTGGTGGTCTTGCCGTGAGTACCGGCAATGGCGATACCGTGACGGAAACGCATCAGCTCGGCCAGCATCTCGGCGCGGCGCACGACGGGGATGCGCAATTCGCGGGCAGCCAGCAGCTCAGGGTTGTCCTGCTTGATGGCGGTAGAGACCACCACCACGCTGGCACCCTCGACATGTTCGGCACTGTGACCGACGAAGATGTGCGCGCCCAGTCCGGCCAACCGCTCGGTCACGGCGTTGCGAGCCAGATCAGAACCCGTTACCTGATACCCTTCGTTGGCAAGCACTTCGGCGATCCCGCCCATACCTGCACCACCGATGCCGATAAAGTGGATGCGACGCACGCGGCGCATTTCGGGGATCACAGTACGCAGTTTTGCCAGTTCAACCTTGGTCATAATCGTCTCTTTAGTCTGCCGCAGGCCATGTGCCGTCAAAACGCGGCTGCACAACGGCATCAATACATACAGGTACAAGGCCGCATGGTGTCACCGCTGCAACCTTGCTCATCAATCTTTACCACTCTGCCCGGTTGCGAGCTGTTTGCACTCATCGGCAACCCGCTCGGCCGCATCGGTGATAGCGACGCGGCGAGCCGCTTTCGCCATGTTAAACAGGGTCTCCCGACGACCAGCCAGCCAGGTCAAGCGCGCCGCCAATGAGGCGGTATTCAGCTCGGACTGGGGCAGAAACTCGGCCGCACCGCCGTCGACCAGCGTCAGGGCGTTGCGGGTCTGGTGATCATCCACCGCATGGGGCAGCGGCACGAAAATGGCAGCCACACCGGCAGCGGCCACTTCGGAAACGGTCAGGGCACCGGCACGGCAGACCACCAGATCGGCCCAGGCGTAGGCGCTGGCCATATCCTTGATAAATTCGCTCACCTCGGCATTGATGCCGTGTTGGGCATAGGCAGCAGACACTGTCTCGGCATTGCCCTTGCCACACTGGTGACGCACTTCAATGGGCACACCGGATGCAGCCACCGCAGCAGGCACCTGCTCGTTGAGCACCCGGGCACCCAGACTGCCACCAACGATCAGCAGATGCAGTGGCTCGGCTCCACTGCGCAGTTGCGGATCCGGCAGGGCGACCACTTCGGGACGCACCGGATTGCCCACCACGGCGGTACGACGGCTCGGCGCGAAGGCGCCCGGAAATGCCATCAGCACCCGCCTGGCGATACGCGCCAGCAGCTTGTTGGTCATGCCGGCAGCGGCATTCTGCTCATGAAGCAGCAACGGGATGCCGGAGAACCAGGCCGCCACGCCGCCCGGGCCGGAGGCAAAACCGCCCATGCCGAGCACCACGTCAGGACGAACGGTCTTGAGTACCTGACGCGCCTGCAGGATCGATTTGACGATGCGATAGGGCGCCACCAGCAGTCGCTTGATGCCGTTGCCACGCACCCCCTGAATATCGATGAAGGAGATAGGATAACCGTGGGCGGGCACCAGCTCCGCCTCCATCCGGTCAGCAGTGCCGAGCCAGTGGACAGTCCAGCCCTGGGCCTTCAGGCGATCGGCCACGGCCAGACCGGGGAACACATGCCCACCGGTACCACCTGCCATCACCAACAGAGTCTTGCTCACTAAACCTCCCGCACGCGCGCCTGGGCTGTCGCCTGACGCAACTCAAAATCGATTCGAATCAACATGCTCACCGCCACCGCCATGATGATGAGACTGGAACCACCGTAACTGACCAGCGGCAGGGTCAGGCCCTTGGTCGGCATCATGCCGCTAGCCGCGCCGACGTTGACGAAGGTCTGGAAGCTGAACCAGATGCCGATGCCGATGGCCAGATAGCCGTCATAGAGCCGCTCTGCCACCAGCGCGCGATGCCCCAGCTTGAGCGCCTTGATCGCCAGCGCAAAAATCAGGAACAGGGCGCCCAGCACCCCGACGTAACCCAGCTCTTCACCGAGGATCGCAAACACGAAGTCGGTGTGCGCTTCCGGCAGGTACTCCATCTTCTGGATGGAGTTGCCAAGCCCTTCGCCAAACCAGCTGCCACGGCCAAACGCCATCAGCGACTGGGTCAACTGGTAGCCACTGCCGAACGGATCGGCCCAGGGATCCATAAAGGAGGTCACCCGCCGCATCCGGTATGGCTCGACAATGATCAGCATCACCACCGAGCCGAGGCCCGCGCCGATCAGGGTTAAAAACTGCCCCAGTCGGGCACCGGCCAGAAACAGCATGCCGAACGAGGTAACGAACATCACCACGGTGGAACCCAGGTCCGGCTGCAACAGCAGCAAGACCGCCAGCACCCCGAACACCGCCAGCGGTTTCAAGAAGCCGATCCAGGCTTCGCGCACTTCGCTCTGACGCCGCACCAGATAACCGGCCAGATAGACAAACAGCGCCAGCTTGCCAAATTCCGCAGGCTGCAGGTTGAAGGGGCCGAGCGGCAACCAGCGCACCGCACCGTTAACGTTGCGGCCCACCAGCAGCACCAGCACCAGCATCAGAATGGCCAGCAGCAGCATGGGGCCGTTGTGCTGTTGCCAGCGTGCCATCGGCACCTGCAACACAAACCAGGAGATACCGAGCGCCATCACCAGAAACAGGGCGTGACGCTTCACGAACATAAAGGGGTCATCCCCCAGCGCAATCCCCTCGGGGATCGACGCCGAGGCCACGATGACCACCCCGACCGCCATCAGGGAGAGCGCCAGCAGTACCAGCTGCCGATCGTAGAGACCGGCAGGGCGCGCTGGTAACAACCAGCGCTGGAACAGACCTGCTGCTGCGCGAAGGGCGTTCATAGCGCCAGCACCATCTCGGTGAAACGATCGCCGCGCACCTCGAACGACTTGAACTGATCGAGGCTGGCACAGGCTGGCGCCAGCAGCACCCAGTCACCGGGATTGGCATCGGCAGCCGCTTTGGCAACCGCAGCGGCCAGGTCGGCCACCTGTTCGGTCTGCTCGCCCAGTGCCAGCAGCACCTCGGCATCCTGACCGAAGCAGTACATGTGATCGATCTGGTTGCCCAGCAGCGCCTGGATCGGGCCAAAATCCTGCCCCTTGCCCTGACCACCGGCCAGCAGCAGCAGGCGCCCCTTGACCGACTCGCGCACACCGGCAACGGCAGCCAGTGTGGCTCCCACGTTGGTGGCTTTGGAGTCGTTGATCCAGCGCACCCCGTTCACTTCGCGCACGAAGCGGGCGCGATGGGGCAAGCCCTCGAAGCGGCGCAGCACGGTGAGCTGGGCAGCGCGGGGAATGCCGACCGCATCGCACAGCGCCATGGCGGCAAGGGCATTGGCCTGATTGTGGGCGCCGACGATCTTCATCTCGTCCACCGCCAGCAGCGGTTCGCCGTGCAGGGTCAGCCAGTAGCGGCCATCCAGCAGGCAGCGGCCATAGCCATTGCAGTCGAGGCCAAAGCTCTGCCATACCTGACCCACATCGGGCAGGGTCTGGGCATCGTCGCGATTGACCAGAATGTGTTTGGAATGCTGATGGATCTCCATCTTGGCGGCGCGATAGTCGGCCATGCCCTGATAGCGATCCATGTGATCTTCGGAGAGGTTCAGCACCACGGACGCGGCAGCACGCAGGCTGTAGGTGGTCTCGAGCTGGAAGCTGGAGAGCTCCAGCACGCAGAGATCCATCGGCTGCTTGAGCAACTCCAGCGCCGGTGTACCGATATTGCCGCCCACACCGACCTTGAGTCCCGCTTCGGCAATCATCTCGCCCACCAGGGTAGTGACGGTGCTCTTGCCGTTGGAGCCGGTGATGGCGATGACCGGGGTCTGGGTCTCGCGGACGAACAGCTCGATATCCCCGATGATCTGCACGCCACGCTCGGCGGCGGCTTTCAGTTCGGGGGTGGCCAGCGCGATACCCGGGCTCGCGACGATCATATGCGCCTGTTTGAGCAGCGCCTCGTCGAGCCCGTGAATGAGCTCCACCTCCGGCGGCAGTTGATCCTTGCCGGGCGGGTTGGCACGGGTATCCATCACCAGTGGCGTGACGCCACGGCCGAGGAAATAATCGACGCAAGAGAGTCCGGTTTTGCCCAATCCGATGATGATGACCATGGTCTTACCTCACCTTCAGGGTGGCAAGACCCAGCAGCACCAGCACGAGGGTGATGATCCAGAAGCGCACGATGACGCGCGGCTCCGGCCAGCCCTTTTTCTCGTAGTGGTGATGGATCGGCGCCATGCGGAAGATCCGCACGCCGCGCAGTTTGTAGGAACCCACCTGCAGGATCACCGAGACGGTCTCCATCACGAAGACGCCGCCCATGATCACCAGCAGGAACTCCTGACGAACCAGCACGGCGATGGTGCCGAGCGCGCCGCCCAGCGCCAGGGAACCTACGTCCCCCATGAATACCTGCGCCGGATAGGTGTTGAACCAGAGGAAACCCAGGCCCGCCCCGACGATGGCGGTACAGACAATCACCAGCTCGGAGGTATAGGGCACGTAGGGAATGTGCAGGTAGTTGGCAAAGTTGACGTTACCGGTCGCCCAGGCAATCAGGGCAAAGCCCCCTGCCACCATCACGGTCGGCATGATGGCCAGGCCGTCGAGACCGTCGGTCAGGTTGACCGCGTTGGAGGTACCGACGATGACAAAGTAGGTCAGTACGATAAACATCAGGCCAAGCTGCGGCATCACATCCTTGAGGAAAGGCACCACCAGCTGGGTCTGACCCTCATGGGTCGCGGTCGCATAGAGGAACACCGCCACCGCCAGCGCTACCGCGGATTGCCAGAAGTACTTCCAGCGCGCGATCAGACCGTCGGTATTCTTGCGCACCACCTTGAGGTAGTCGTCGGCAAAGCCGATGGCGCCGTAGGCTCCCAGCACAAACAGCACCAGCCAGACATAGGGGTTGTCGAGGCGGCACCAGAGCAGTACAGACGTGAAGATCGCCGCAATGATCATCAGGCCACCCATGGTCGGGGTGCCCCGCTTGCTGAGGTGGGACTCAGGACCGTCGTTGCGGATCACCTGGCCGAATTTCAAGATCTGCAGGCGGCGAATGAGGCGCGGCCCCATCCAGAGGGCAACCCCCAGTCCGGTGATGATCGACAGGATGGCGCGAAACGTCAGGTAGGAGAAGACGTTGAAGAAGGTGAAGTGCGGGGTGAGCAGTTCAGCCAGCCAGACTAGCATGTGGCTGACTCCTGATGGCCTTTGACCATCTCGACGATATCTTCCATGCGGGAGCCACGGGCGCCCTTGACCAGAATCGAAATTTCCTGATGTGTATTTATCATTTGCGCAAGCACTTCAAACAACGACGCCTTGTTATCGAAATGTCGACCCGCCGCGGCATCTGCGGTGTGGCGACTCTGTTCCCCCACTGTCAGCACGGCATCCAGGCCGCGCTCGCGGGCATGACGGCCAACCCGGGCGTGTTGCTCGGCAGACTCCTCACCCAGTTCCCGCATATCACCGAACACCAGCACCTTGAAGCCACCCATGGCGGTCAGGGTATCGATGCCCGCCAGCACGGATTCCACGCTGGCATTGTAGGTATCATCCACCAGGGTCAGACCGCCCCAGCGCTGGACGCAGAAACGCCCCTTGACCGGTGCCATCTGCTCCAGCCCCGCCTTGACACAGGCGAGGGAGGCGCCGAGGGCCAGACAGCCCGCGGCGGCAGCCAGCGCATTGGCCACGTTGTGGCGACCCGGGATCGCCAGAGTCAGGCTCAGCTCGCCCTGCGGGGTCACCATCACGAACTCGGCGCAGCCTTGCTCGTTGAGCACCATGTCACGCGCGTGGAACGGCTGGCTCTGATCATCGATGGAGAAGGCACAGCGAATGCCGCGCTCCCGCCACTTCGGCCAGAATTCGTTGTCGGCGTTGACGATGGCGGTGCCGCCCTCGCTCAAGCCCTCAAAAATTTCGCTCTTGGCGTGGAACACCCCTTCCAGCGAACCGAAGCCCTCCAGATGGGCCGCCGCCACGTTGTTGATGATGGCGGCATCGGGTTTGGCCAGTGAAGTCGTCCAGGCGATTTCGCCAGGATGGTTGGCACCCAGCTCCATCACCGCAAACTTGTGTTGCGGCTCGAGGCGCAGCAGGGTGAGCGGCACGCCCACCTCGTTGTTGAAGTTGCCAGCGGTGGCCAGCACTTCCCCTTCATTGCGCAGGATGGCGGTCGCCATCTCCTTCACCGTGGTCTTGCCGCAGCTGCCGGTAATGGCCAGCACTTTCGGGTTGATGCGCTCACGCACCAGCTTGCCGAGTCGGCCCAGTCCCTTCAGGCTGTCAGCCACCACCAGCTGGGGGATGGCCAGCGGCAGTTCACGTTCGACCAGCAGGGCAGAGGCCCCTGCCTGAACGGCCTGCTCGCAAAAATCGTGGGCATCGAAGCGCTCGCCGCGCAGGGCAACGAACAGGGCACCCGCGCCCAGAGTGCGGGTGTCGGTACTGACGACGGTGATCTCGCCATCGTCACCAATCAGACGGGCATCGAGTACCTGCGCCAGCTCGGCAAGCCTGAGGGTCATCATTTGAATGACTCCAATAATGTGTGCAAGGCGGCCGCGACGGTTTCCCGGTCGCTGTAGTGCCGCTTGTCGGTTCCAATGATCTGATAATCCTCGTGACCCTTACCGGCCACCAGGATGATGTCCTGTTTGCTCGCCTGACCGATGGCCAGCGCAATCGCCTTGACCCTGTCGTGCTCCACCTGCACCGCAGCAGGATCGCGAAGACCCGCCACCATGTCGGCCATGATCCGGGCCGGCTCCTCGGTACGGGGATTGTCGTCGGTCAGGATCACGCGATCCGCATACTGCTCGGCCATGGCGGCCATCATGGGGCGCTTGCCGCGATCGCGGTCGCCACCACAACCGACCAGACACCAGAGCTGGCCGGTGCAGTGCACCCGCAGAGCCTGCAATGCCTTCTCCAGCGCATCCGGGGTGTGGGCGTAATCGACCACAGCCAGCGGCGTATCACCACCGCCGAAACACTCCATGCGACCGGTCACCGGCTGCAATTGAGGCGCTGTCGCCAGCAGCTCGTGGAAGTCGTAACCGAGTACCAGCATCACGCCCATCGCGGCCAGCACATTGCTGACGTTGAAGCGCCCGAGCAAGGGGGCGGATAATACACCATTCCCCCAGCTGGAGTTAATCTGCGCGCGAAAACCTTGCTGGTGAAAATCGAGCTGCTGCGCCGTTAATTGACGACCAGAATGGTGTTCAATCGGGCCATCCACACTGAAGGCCACCGCTGTTGGGTATTTTTCGAGCCACTTGGCACCCAACTCGTCATCACGGTTGATCACCGCATTCGACTCATCGACCAGTTGCAGCAGTTGCTCCTTGGCCGCGCCATAGGCTTCCATGGTGCCGTGATAATCGAGGTGATCCCGGCTCAAGTTGGTGAAAACGGCGGCAGCGAACGGCAGCGCGGCGACACGGTGCTGCACCAGACCATGGCTGGAGACCTCCATCGCCACCAGATCCGCGCCCTGCTCTTGCAGCGCAGCCAGATTGGCTTGCACCTGCACGGCGCTACCGGTGGTGTTTTCCGCTTCGATCAGGTTGCCAAACAGGCCGTTGCCGATGGTGCCCATCACGCCGGCCTTGCCACCCAGCAGGGTGCGCCAGTTGGCGACCAGCAACGCGGTAGTGCTCTTGCCGTTAGTGCCGGTGATCCCGACCAGTGCCAGCTTTTTGGCTGGCTGGTCGTAGAAATAGCCGGAGAGCGCAGAGAGGTGAACGGGCAGATCCCGCATCCCGATACAGGGAACGGAAACCGCTGGCGCGATAAATTCACCATCCTCCTCAAACACAACAGCGGTCGCTCCCTGAGCCACCGCCTGTTCGATAAACCGTCTGCCATCCACCTGATGACCACGAATGGCCACGAAGAGCGAGCCGGGGCCGACCCGCCGACTATCCAGCTGGATATCGGTCAGGGTGAGCGCCGGCGCCTGGATGCCGAAGGGGCGCAGTAATGCATCAAGTGCGCGGGACAAGAGAAGCCTCCGTACGGGCAAGTTTGGTGGGTACCGCTGGCGGCACCGCATCGGGACGAATATTGAAGAGCTGCAGCACCCCGCCCATGGCCTCTGCAAACGGCGGGGTCGCCACGGCGCCACCATAGTAGGCGCTGCCTTTTGGCTCGTTGATCACCACCACCATAACGAAACGGGGATCACTGGCGGGCGCGAAACCGGCAAACCAGGCCATGTAATCCTTGCCATAGCCACCGGCGACGGCGACCTTGGCGGTACCACTCTTGCCGCCGACCCGATAGCCCGGGATCTTGGCTTTCGGAATGGCGTTGTCGACCACATACTCGAGCGCCTGCAACATGGCAGAGGCATTGTTGTGGTCGATCACCTGCTCACCCTTGGGCGGCGTAGTCACCTTGACGATGGAGAGCGGCACCCGCTTGCCCTTGTTGGCCAGGGTGGCGTAGGCGGAAGCCAGCTGCAGCGGGGTGACCCGCAGACCATAACCGAACGAGAGGGTCGCCCGCTCGATATCGGACCAGCGACGGCGCTGGGGCAGCATGCCGCTGCTCTCACCCATCAGCCCGCTGCCGGTATCCATGCCGAAACCGAACATGCTGAGGGTGTTGATCATCTCCTGCGCCGGCATCCGCAGCGCGATGCGCGACATACCGATGTTGGAGGAGTAGCGCAGGATGTCGTAGAGGTTGGTCGCCTTGTGGATACTGACGTCCTTGATCTGCTTGGCCCCGATAAAGAGCGGCCCGCCCTGGATGGTGTCTTTCCAGCTGGTCACACCAGCTTGCAAGGCACTGAGCAAAATCAATGGTTTGATGGTAGAACCCGGCTCGTAGGTATCGGTCACCACCCGGTTGCGCACCCGGAAGCTCTGGTACTGGCCGCGGTTGTTCGGGTTGTAGGAGGGGGTGTTGACCATGGCCAGTACTTCACCGGTCTTGATATCCAGCATCACCATGGAGCCGGAGGTCGCCTTGTTCTCGTCGGTCGCCCGCTTGAGCGCGCGGTAGGCCAGCGCCTGCACCCGCTGATCGATACTGAGTTGCAGATCGTTGGCGTTCTTGCCCTCTTTGACGAGGCCAAGCCGCTCGATGACCCGGCCCTGACGATCCTTGCGCACCCGCATCTCGCCGGGCGTCGCAGTCAGCCACTCGTTGTAGCTGCGCTCAATCCCTTCAATACCGCTGCCATCGATGTTGGTCACCCCCACCAGATGGGCACTGATCTCGCCGGTCGGGTAGAAGCGGCGCGCTTCCGGACGCAGGTAAATGCCACCCAGCTTGAGCCCCTTGATATATTCCGCCACCGCAGGGGTCACCTGACGCTGCAGATAGACGAAGCGCTTGCTGGGATTGGCAATGCGGTGTTTGAGAGTATTGATATCTAGCTTGAGCACGGCGGAGAGCGCCAGCCAGGCTCGCTCATTATTGATGGCACCGGATTCGTGGACGGTCTTGGGATCGGCCCAGACCGCTTCGACCGGTACCGAAACCGCCAGCTGCTCGCCGTTGCGATCGGTGATCATGCCGCGCACCGCCTGGGTGGAGGTGGTACGCAGGGAGCGCATGTCCCCCTCCTGACGTAGACGATCCGGATTGATCACCTGGATCCAGGCCAGACGCAGGATCAGACCCACAAACGCGATGCCGATAAACACCGCAAGCGTGCGAAAGCGCCACGGATAGATCGATGGCGCTTTGACAGTCGCTTTGGCAGCTTTGGCTGTAGCCTTGCGTTTCATGGTTGGGTAATTACCTTCTCGGTGGTCACCAGCGGACGACCCATCTGCAACTTGTCCATCGCCAGACTCGCCACCCGGGAGTGTTCAGCCAGGGTGCCCTGCTCCAGCAGCAGATGGCGCCATTCGATATTGAGGCGATCCTCTTCTGCCATCAGATCGTTCTGCTGGGCCGTGAGACCGCGGGTCATGTTGGTCACCAGGATCACGGCAAACGCGGTCACCAGCACGGCGACCGACAGAAAAATCTGCAGCTTGTGCCGCCAGAGATCGGCAACGATCTCCTTGGCCAGATGAACACGCACTTCGCTCATCGCTTACTCCGCCAGCCGCTCGGCAACGCGCAGCACCGAGCTGCGTGACCGGCTGTTTTCAGATACTTCATGATCAGAAGGCTTGAGCGCCTTGCCGACCGACTTCAATTTGCGACCGCCAGCGAGCTGGGCTTCGGTCAGCGGAATGCCGTAAGGCACTTCCGGCCCCTTCTCGTGCTTGCGGATGAAATGCTTCACCAACCGGTCTTCCAGCGAATGGAAGCTGATCACCGACAGACGACCGTGCGGTGCCAGCACCTCCAGCGCACCGTTGAGCGCGGTTTCGATCTCGTCCAGCTCGCTGTTGATATAGATGCGGATGGCCTGGAAGCTGCGGGTGGCCGCATGCTTGCCCTTCTCCTTGCTCGGATTGACCCGGGCAATCATCTCCGCCAGTTGACGGGTACGCACATAAGGCTCGGTCACGCGGTCATGCACAATGGCGCGGGCGATCTTCTTGGCAAAACGCTCCTCACCGAAGGTCTTCAGCACCCAGGCGATGTCATCCACATCGGCCTTGGCCAGCCACTCGGCGGCGCTCTGGCCGGAAGTGGGGTCCATTCGCATATCGAGCGGACCATCTTTCATGAAGCTGAAGCCGCGCTCGGCATCATCCAGCTGGGGTGAAGAGACCCCCAGATCCAGCAGGAAGCCATCTACCTTGCCCAGCAAACCGCGCTCATTCAGATAGGAGGCGATGCCGGAGAAGGGGCCGTGCACGATTTCGAAACGGGGATCCTGGATCTTGGCCGCTTCGGCGATCGCTTGGGGATCGCGGTCGATGGCGATCAGGCGGCCATTGGGACCAAGGTGCTGCAGGATCAGACGAGAATGACCACCACGGCCAAAAGTACCGTCGACGTAGACACCGTCCGGCTTGATCGCCAGACCTTCAACGGCTTCGTGCAGCAGCACTGTGATGTGTTCAGCGGCTTGGGTCATTTATAAAGAGAAATCCTGTAGTCGTGGTGAGCTTGCCCAATCGTCCCCGGGCAGACCCAAGATGTCGTCATTGACCTGTTGTTGCCAGCGGGCTTCATCCCACAGCTCAAACTTGTTGAGCTGGCCCACCAGCATGATTTTCTTGTCCAGCCCAGCATGGTTGCGCAGTGGCTGACTGAGCAGCAGACGGCCATTGCCATCCAGCTCACATTCGGTTGCATGTCCCAACAGCAGTCGCTGCAAACGGCGCTCTTGCGGATTGATGCTGGAGAGGGTCTTGAGCTTGCGCTCGACCTCTTCCCATTCAGTCAGGGGATAAAGCAGCAGACAGGGATGGGCAATATCGATGGTGCAGACCAGCTGGCCGTCGCTTTCATCGCGCAGCCAATCACGGAATTTGGTCGGAATAGCCAGTCGCCCTTTACTGTCCAGGCTGATGGCATGAGCGCCACGCAACAAATTGCAGTCCCTGAAGGTGAGTGAGCAGGCAGATTGCCCTCTAAAAACCACTTTGATCCACTTTTCCCCACGTTGAAGTTTAAGGACGTGCAGGGGGCTTTTCAAGCAAGGAGATGGGACAGAGGGAACATATTGACGCAGCATTTGCATACTGCGGATTGAGTGGGTTGATTTTCCACAAGTTATTTGGCACTAAACTCTGGCGATTAATTGAAATAAGTGAATGAACTGAGAACAGACACAATATGCGGGTGCGAACAGCCATCCGGTGTCCTATCACCATCTATCGCTGCCATTGCGCTAAATACGAGACTATTCGACTGATTTAAAACATATAATTTCATTCAACATGGCGAGACAAAAAATATCCGACCAACGAAGCCATATTTTCTCATGCATAAAAAAGAGCCCCGCGATAAATCGCGGGGCTCTTCGGAATGAGGTCGGAGTCGGCCTGTAAGCCGGGTTCTGTACCGGGTTGCCCCGGGTAGCAATCATTCCTCTAGGCCAGCAATCGCTCGCTGGCTCAAGCAACCTACCCGCCCCCAACGCGGGCCGCGCCAATAGGGGCCTATTTGGTCTTGCTTCGGGTGGAGTTTACCGTGCCACGAACTGTTGCCAGTCGCGCGGTGCGCTCTTACCGCACCCTTTCACCCTTACCTGATCCCTTGCGGGCCATCGGCGGTCTGCTCTCTGTTGCACTGGTCGTAGGCTCGCGCCCCCCAGGCGTTACCTGGCACCCTGCCCTATGAAGCCCGGACTTTCCTCCCCTCCGCCCGTCTGTCCCGAGGGACACAACGACGAAGCAGCGATTGCCCAGCCAACTCCGAGCGCGGATTATAGCCCTGCGATACGCACGGGGTAAACCGGCAATTCCCGTTTACAGCCATTTATCGCGCTTTGGCCCCCGCTGACAGGCTGAATGCTTGCCGGTACGGGGGATTGCACAGGTCAGAAAACAGTCTGCAGGCCTATTTCATCGGCTCAATAGTGCTCGAGACCGTATTTGTAGAGGGCATTTTTCTTCACGCCGTGGATCTCGGCGGTCAGGGCAGCCGCTTTCTTCAGTGGCAGTTCGGCTACCAGCAGCCCCAGAGTGCGGATCGCCTCGGCCGGCAGATCCTCTTCATCTTTGGAGGCGCCAGCCACCACCAGCACGATCTCGCCGCGGCAGCGGTTGTCATCCTCACCGAGCCAGGTCAGCATTTCAGAGGCAGGCAGACCGTGGATCGACTCAAAGGTCTTGGTCAACTCGCGGCACACCACCACCTGACGTTCGCCGAGAATGCGAGCAATCGCTTCCACCGTATCCTTCACCCGGCGTGGCGATTCGTAGAACACCAGCGAGCGGGTGTCTTCGATAACCGCTTGCAGACGATCGTCGCGTCCCTTGCTCTTGGCGGGCAGAAAACCTTCAAACGCGAAGCGATCGGTGGGCAGACCAGCTGCGCTCAAGGCGGTGATGGCGGCACAGGGGCCAGGCAGCGGCACCACCTTGACCCCGGCTTCACGACAGCGGGTGACCAAGTGATAACCGGGATCGCTGATGAGCGGGGTGCCGGCATCGGAGACCAGCGCAACACTCTTGCCCTCTTTGATCCGGCCGATCAGCACATCGGCCTTCTGCTGCTCGTTGTGATCGTGCAGGGCGAAGGTCGGCACCGAGATTTGGTAGTGGCTGAGCAGGATACCGGTATGACGGGTATCTTCGGCGGCCACCAGATCGACACTGCGTAAAATATCCAATGCACGCTGGGTGATGTCCGCCAAATTACCGATCGGAGTGGGGACTATATACAGGGTTGGGATGTCACTCATGGGATCTCCGAGTGCCCCGACAATTGTGTCGCCATATTGGCCCGTTTACACTATGGGGAACTTCAACACTGGTCGGGGAATGAACTTGAACCGGGTTACAAAGCAGCTAAGTGTATCACGACTCTTCGGCATCATACTCGCGGCAGTACTGCTCGCCGCCTGTGCGTCGGAGCCCAATCAACCGTCAGGGCAGTCAGGCATGCCCTCTGCGTTCTCCAATCTGACCAAGAATGCCCAGTGGTATCTTGAACAGGTGGACCCGGCCAAGCCGGCCGAGGCCTTTACCTGGCAGATGCTGGCGGCACGCAGCTATCTGGCGCTGGGCCAGGCCAAACCGGCCTCGGCACTGTTCCAACAATTGCAGAAGCAGGCCAAGGAGCCCGCCCAGAAGGCGCAGCTGCAACTGCTGCAAGCCCATCTGTTGCTGGCGCAGGGCCACGCCAATCAGGCGCTGATCCTGCTGGAAGGCAAACCCGAAGTGGTGCTGGATGCCGATACCCAGAAGGATTGGTATCGCCAACGCGTGGTGCTGCAGCTCGACATCAACAACAAGTTTGGCGCAGCTAAATCGTTGATTGCACTGGAGCCCTACCTCAATCAGAGCGAGCAGGCGACCAACCATCAGCAGATCTGGTCGTTGCTCAAAAGCATGACCCCCTCCACCCTGCAAGCGCTGGAAGAGGCTCCGGCCCCTGATGTGACCACCGGCTGGCTGCGACTGGCGGCACTGGTCAACGAGTTTGGCGCCCAGCCAAACCTGCTGGCCCGCCAGCTGGCAGGCTGGAAGCGCGACTTCCCCAACCATCCGGCTCAGAAAGATATGCCGGCAGGATTGGGCGATCTGGCTACCACTGCCAGCACCTCGGTGCAGCAGATCGCCGTGCTGCTGCCCCTCTCCGGCAATCTGGAGCCTCAGGGCGCCGCTATCCGCAACGGTATGCTGATGTCCTACAAGGAGAATCAGGGGCAATTTACCCTGAACTTCTACGACACCCAGAGCAAGTCGACCGGCGATCTTTACAAGCAGGCGATTCAGGAAGGTGCGGACATGATCATCGGCCCGCTGCTGAAAGATCGGGTCGAGGAGCTGCTCAAGGCCAATCCGACCGTGCCGGTGCTGGCGCTCAACGAGCTGGACAAGCCGATCGTCAACGATACCACCTACTACTTCTCCCTCTCTGCCGCCGCAGATGCCGCGCAGGCAGCCCAGTATCTTTACACACAGGGCTACCGCAAACCTCTGCTGATCGCCGCCCAGGGGCGGATCGGTTACAGCAGTATCAAGGCGTTCGAGCAGAGCTGGGCCACCCTGAGCCAGGATAAGCCGGTCGTTGCCACCTTCGGTGCCCGCAACGAAGTGCAGGGGATGGTCAAGAATGCCCTGAGCGGCCGCTCTACCGCCCGTGCTGGTGAAGTGGTGCAACTCTCTGATGCCACACCGCGCAGCATCGATGCCGTTTACGTGGTGGCCAACAGCCTGGAAACCCGGATGATCAAGCCCTACGTGGATGTCTCGGTCAATCCGATGGGCAGCCTGCCCATCTACACCAGCTCCCGTGGCTACGACAGCGCTGCCACCGAGGTCGCCTCCGAGCTCAATGGCATGCATATCGCCGATATGCCGCTGCTGCTTGGCGGCTACGAGAAACAGCGCGAGCAGATCGCCCTGCTCTGGCCGCAGACTCAGGGTGACCTGCTGCGTCTGTTTGCCATGGGTTACGATGCCGTCAGTCTGGCAGAGAACCTGCAGCAGATGCGCAAGGTGGGTGGCATGCAGCAGGCAGGCATGAGCGGTCAGCTGAGCGTGGATGCCCAGGGCAATATCGTGCGGATGCTGAGCTGGGGGACTTACCAGAACGGCAAACTGGTCGACGAGAACGCCGTTCAGCAGCTGGAGGAGCCCTCCAATGAAGGAACTATGGAAACGGATGCGCCAGCAGTTGCCGAGCCTGTTCCCCTCACCGACGAGCAAGGGACAGCACTTTGAACAAGTCGCTGAGCGCTGGTTGCAGGCCCGGGGCCTGCAACCGGTAGCGCGCAACTACCGCTGTCGTGGCGGCGAAATAGATCTCATCATGCACCAGGGCCAGACCCTGGTGTTTGTTGAGGTGCGCTATCGGGCCACAAGCAGCCATGGTGGGGCCGCCAACTCGGTCACCCGCAGCAAACAGCACAAGATCATGCTGGCAGCGCGCCACTATTTGAAGCAACATGCCATCAACGAGGCCAATCAGGCCTGCCGATTCGATGTGATTGCGTTCGAGGGCGACCAGCCAGCCTGGATCCAGAACGCGTTTTAAGAGGACCCTATGACTGACCGCATCAAAGAGAACTACACCGAAAGCATCCAGACCAAGATAGCCGCCGCCGAGGCGCTGCCGGATGCCATCCATACTGCAGCCCAGATGATCACCATCTGCCTGCTCAATGGCCACAAGGTGCTGGCATGCGGTAACGGTCCTTCTGCCGCACTGGCGCAACTGTTCATCTCCGAACTGGTCAACTGCTACGAGACCCAGCGCCCCTCCCTGCCCGGCATGGCCCTGACGCCCGACATGGCGACCATCAGCGCCATCGCCACCGATCACGGTTTTGAAGAGGTCTACGCCAAGCAGATCCGCGCGCTAGGCCAACCCGGCGACATTCTGGTGGTCATCACCACCTCCGGCCACAGCCGCAGCCTGATCAAGGCTGCCGAGGCCGCCCTCTCCCGCGACATGACCATAGTGGTGCTGAGCGGGGGGGACGGTGGCGAAATGGCAGGTCTGCTTGGCCCGAACGATGTAGAGATCCGCGTGCCATCCGCCCGTCGTCCTCGCATTCTGGAAGTGAACCTGTTGACCCTGCACTGCCTGTGTGATCTCATCGACCAGACACTTTTCCCGCAACAGGAAGATTGAAACCATGAAAAAGCACACTATCCTGCTCGGTCTGCTGGTGAGCAGCCTGCTGCTGCAAGGCTGCGCAGCCGTGGTTGTTGGCGGCGCCGCAGGGACAGCCAAGGCCTCTGGCGATCGCCGAACGTTGGGCGCACAGTGGGATGACCAGGCCATCGAGCTGAAGGCGGCCAATCTGCTGGCCGACAACAAACCACTCAGCGCAGCCAGCAAGATCAGCGTCTATAGCAACAACGGCCGCGTGCTGCTGGTCGGCCAGACACCTTCTGACGTTTACAAGATTGAGGCGGGCAA
The DNA here is from genome assembly GCF_001921245.1 of Aeromonas sp. YN13HZO-058. Classification (NCBI taxonomy): domain Bacteria; kingdom Pseudomonadati; phylum Pseudomonadota; class Gammaproteobacteria; order Aeromonadales; family Aeromonadaceae; genus Aeromonas; species Aeromonas sp. YN13HZO-058. Next base: position 114,666 of record NZ_MQSY01000038.1, read on the forward strand.
AATTGTCAGTCGCATCGAAGGGGTCCGCCACGTCTACAACGAGTTGCGCCTCGGCCAGCCCGCCAGCTTCACTACTCGCAGCAATGATTCCTGGATCACCTCCAAGGTGAAGGCCGACATGTTCGGTACCAAGAACTTCGACAGCACCAAGGTCAAGGTGGTCACCGAGAACAGCGAGGTGTTCCTGATTGGTCTGGTGACGCGTCAGGAGGGGGAACAGGCAGTGCAGATTGCCCGCCACGTTGAGGGCGTGAAGCGCGTGATCAAGGCCTTCGAGTTCGCCCAGAACTAAGCCAAACCGGCATAAAAAAACGCAGCCAATCGGCTGCGTTTTTTATTTGATCACTTTCAGGGTCGGACGACCGCTGGGGCGCGGCGGTTCCGGCTCAGGCTCCACCGGCGCTTCGGCCTGTTCCAGCCAGATGTCGTAACCCGGCTCGGGCGGGAACATGGTGCCCACGCCGTTCTCCCGAGCATGGATAGCCAGTACGGCCGCCATCGGGATATAGACCTGCTGGGATACCCCGCCAAAGCGGGCGCTGAAGCTGATAGCCTCATTATCCATATGAAATTGCATCACGGCACGGGGCGCGATGTTCAATACAATCTGACCATCCTGGGCAAACTGCATCGGCACCATCACATGGGGAATGTTGACGTTGACCACCAGATGGGGGGTCAGGTCATTGTCCAGCAACCAGTCAAAGAACGCCCGTAACAGGTACGGGCGGCTCGGTGTCATTGTCGGTTCCATGCTCATACGCCAGAACGGATCTCGCGCTCGGCTTCGGTCAGAGAGGCCTGGAAGGATTCACGCTCGAACAGACGAACCATGTAGGCCTTCAGCTCTTTGGCACCACGACCGGTCAGGTCGATGCCCAGGCTCGGCAGACGCCACAGCAGCGGAGCCATGTAGCAATCCACCAGACCGAACTCTTCGCTCATGAAATAGGGCATTTCACCAAAGATCGGCGCGATGGCCAGCAGGTTGTCACGCAGTTCGTTGCGTGCCGCTTCAGCATCGGTACCGGCCATGATCTTGTCGGCCAAGGAGTACCAGTCCAGCTCGATGCGGTGCATCATCAGACGGCTGTTACCACGGGCAACCGGGTAAACAGGCATCAGGGGCGGATGCGGGAAGCGCTCGTCCAGATACTCCATGATGATGCGTGAGGTATAGAGTGCCAGCTCACGATCCACCAGGGTCGGTACAGAGTTGTACGGGTTCAGCTCGGCCAGCTCATCCGGCAGATTGGCTGGGTCAACCTGGCAGATATCCACGCTAACACCCTTCTCCGCCAGGACAATACGCACCTGATGGCTGAACATATCGTTGGCACCGGAAAACAGCGTCATTACCGAACGCTTATTGGCAGCTACAGCCATTGAACCCTCCCGTCATAAAAAAGCAGAAACGGCAATGAAGCATCTTGGTCTTCATTGCCGTGCATTATATTACCCGGATCTGGTCGCTTAGTGAACGTCGCGCCAGAATTCCTTCTTCAACAGCACAGTGAAGATGAAGAAGATCACGATGAAGCCAAGCACCCAGAAGCCCATACGTTCACGCTCCTGTTGTACCGGTTCAGCCGAGTAGACCAAGAAGTTTACCAGATCCAGCACCGTCTGATCATACTCTTCGTTATTCATTTCACCATTGCCGTCAGATTTGATGCTGACAACCTGATGGGTTTCCACGCCATCGACCGTGTGAGTGGCAAACTCGGCGCGCGGGGTTCCCTGCAACGGCTCCAGTACATGGGGCATGCCCACGGACGGGAATACGGCGTTGTTCACCCCGAACGGACGGGTTTCATCCACATAGAAGGAACGCAGATAGGTGTAGATCCAGTCTGCACCACGCACCCGGGCAACCAACGTCAGATCGGGAGGCGGCGCACCAAACCACTTGGCGGCATCCTTCTCCGAGACCGAGTTTTCCATCAGGTCACCAATCTTGGCGCCATTGACGATCAGATTGTCGGCCATCAGATCAGCCGGGATCCCCAGATCCTCTGCCACCCGGTTGTAACGCTGGTACTGGGTGCTGTGGCAACCAAAGCAGTAGTTCATGAAGGTGGCGGCGCCACGCTGCAGAGAAGCTTTGTCGCTCAGGTCATAGTTGGCCTTGTCCAGATGCACGGCTCCGGTATTGGCAAACACCAGTGACGGCAGCAGGGTCAGCACTGCAAATATTATTCTTTTCATTTAAATGTCACCCTCTCCGGCAGCGGCTTGGTGCTTTCATTCTTGCTATAGAAGAACAGCAGGACGAAGAACCCGAAATAACCCAAGGTACAAATTTGGGCAATCAGCGTCAGAGTCGGCGTCGACGGCAGCACCCCGAGGATCCCCAGAATCACGAAGCACACCACAAACTGGGCAATGTTCAGCTTATGCAGCTTGCTGCGATAGCGCACCGAGCGCACCTTGCATCGATCCAGCCACGGCAGCAGGAACAGCACCACAATGGAGAGGCCCATCATGATGACGCCAAGCAGCTTGTCCGGCACCGCCCGCAAAATGGCGTAGAACGGCGTGAAGTACCACACAGGCGCGATATGTGCAGGGGTTTTCAGCCCGTTGGCCACTTCAAAGTTCGGCTTCTCGAGGAAGTAACCCCACATATCCGGCTTGAAGAAGATGATGGCGCAGAAGAAGAACAGGAAGCCCGCCACACCGATCATATCCTTGACGGTGAAGTAAGGGTGGAACGCCACCGCATCCAGCGGCCAGCCGTTTTCGTCCTTGTGTTTCTTGATGTCAATACCATCCGGGTTGTTGGACCCCACCTCATGCAGCGCCAGAATGTGCATGGCAACCAGCATCACCAACACCAGCGGCAATGCGATGACATGCAGCGCAAAGAAGCGATTCAGGGTCGCACCGGAGATGACATAGTCACCGCGGATCCACAGGGTCAGATCGTCACCGATGACCGGAATGGCGCCAAACAGCGAGATGATGACCTGAGCACCCCAGAATGACATCTGGCCCCAGGGCAGCAAGTAGCCCATGAAGGCTTCCGCCATCAGCACCAGGAAGATCAGCATGCCGAAGATCCACAGCAGTTCACGAGGCTTCTGATAAGAGCCATAGATCATGCCGCGGAACATGTGCATGTAGACCACGATGAAGAATGCAGACGCGCCGGTTGAGTGCATGTAACGCAGCAGCCAGCCGTACTCCACATCGCGCATGATGTACTCCACGGAGGCAAACGCACCTTCCGCGGAGGGGTTGTAGTTCATGGTCAGCCAGATACCGGTGATGATCTGGTTGACCAGCACCAGCATGGCCAGCGAGCCGAAGAAGTACCAGAAGTTCAGGTTCTTCGGTGCCGGATACTTGGCCATATGGTCGTTGTACATGGCCGTGAGCGGGAATCGATAATCGATCCAGCCCATCAGTTTACTCAACATGGTCAGGCCTCCTTGCCATCGGCACCGACCTGAATGGTGGTGTCATTAATGAATTGATAAGGCGGAATGACCAGGTTCAGCGGTGCAGGCACCCCCTGGAACACACGGCCGGCCATGTCGAACTTGGAGCCATGGCACGGACAGAAGAAGCCGGACGTGACGCCCTGCACCTGCTCGCCAAAGCTGTCAGGCAGATAGGAAGGTGAACACCCGAGGTGGGTGCAAATACCGACCGCGACAAAAATCTCGGGCTTGATCGATCTGTACCCGTTATGGGCATAGTCAGGCTGCTGCGGCTCTTCAGATGAGGGATCCCGCAGCTTGTCATCATGGGCGGCCAAGGCATCCAGCGTCTGTTTGGTGCGTTTCACCACCCAGACAGGCTTGCCTCGCCACTCGACACGGATGAGCTGACCCGGTTCCAACTTGCTGATATCGACTTCAACCGGCGCACCGGCTGCTTTGGCCTTGGCACTCGGATTCCATGACTTTATAAACGGCACTGCGGTAAACGCAGCTCCTACCCCACCAACGGCAACCGTTGACCAGGTAAGAAATCTGCGGCGACCGGTATCAACTGGCGCATTGCTCATCCAAAAACTCTCCCATGTGGACTCCGCACATTCTTATAGTGTCCCTGTTCCCCATTTTTCCCGTGACAACAGCGGCGGAAGCTGGATTTACAATTGCCACAGAAAACAGGGGAAATTTTAAAGAAAAGATAACAACTTGACAAGAAAGAGCGGTGAGCAATGAAAACAATAAAGAAACAATTTTTTGTCTTTTGTGACGCGTGGTTAGCATTGATGTCGGTAATATTACCAATAAAAAAAGCCTGGCGGCTGCCAGGCTTTTTTGACACTCGAAAGAGTGAGTACCAAAAGCGAATTAACGCTTGGAGTACTGCGGACGCTTACGAGCTTTGTGCAGACCGACTTTCTTACGCTCAACCTTACGGGCATCGCGAGTAACAAAGCCAGCTTTACGCAGTTCGGAACGCAGGGTTTCGTCGTACTGCATCAGAGCACGAGTGATACCGTGGCGGATCGCACCAGCTTGACCGGAGATGCCACCACCGTTAACGGTGATGTACAGATCCAGTTTCTCGGTCATCTCAACCAGTTCCAGCGGCTGACGAACTACCATGCGGGCAGTCGGACGGCCGAAGTACTGCTCCAGGGAGCGCTGGTTGATTACGATCTTGCCGCTACCCGCTTTGATAAATACGCGAGCAGTGGAGCTTTTGCGACGGCCGGTACCGTAGTATTGATTTTCTGCCATGTTGCCAGTTCCCGATTAGATATCCAGTACTTGAGGTTGCTGAGCAGCATGAGCATGCTCGGCGCCTGCGTAAACTTTCAGTTTACGGAACATGGCACGGCCCAGAGGACCTTTCGGCAGCATGCCTTTGACGGCAGCTTCGATTACCATTTCCGGTTTACGCTGAATCAGCTTGTCGAAGCTGATTGACTTGATACCACCCGGGAAACCGGAGTGAGCGTGGTACATTTTGTCGGTAAATTTCTTACCGGTTACGTGTACCTTCTCAGCGTTTACAACGATGATGTAATCACCGGTGTCAACGTGCGGAGTGTATTCAGCTTTGTGCTTACCACGCAGACGAGCAGCGATCTCGGTTGCGATACGACCCAGAGTTTTACCTTCTGCGTCCACAATGTACCAGTCACGTTTTACGGTTTCTGGCTTGGCAACGAAAGTTTTCATTAAGTTAAACCCAATTACCTGTTACAGACCCAATTGCTTATGGGGGCTCTCCCACAAACAACAAACGATGGCCTACCTGTACCCCTTCGAATACAAGTAAAGCTTAAAGTGTTGCTGTCTTATCGACAGCTGTAACGTGGGCCGGGCGATTATAAGTGAAGTTGCCTTAAATATCACCTGCTAATTTCACTGCCATGAAGCTAGCAAATGTCGCCCGGCCCTACCTGCCGCAGATGCCCATCCGACTGGCAGGCGCGGTATTGTGACTAAGGAAGGTGCACTCTGGCAAGGTATTCGTGCGATTGCATTTCCTGAAGCCGCGAAAGACAGCGTTTGAATTCGAAATTCAGCAGCCCTTCGCCGTAGAGTTCTGCCATGGGAACCGCCGCCGACATGATGAGCTTGACGTGCCGTTCGTAGAACTCATCGACCATGGCGATGAAGCGGCGAGCCGCGTCATCCGTGCCTGTGCCCATTGGCTGCACATTGGCCAGCAGGACGGTATGGAACAGCCTGGCCAGCTCGATATAGTCGTTCTGGGAGCGAGGAGTACAGCAAAGTTGCTCGAATTCCATATAGAGCACCCCTTCCCCCATCCCCAGCGACGTCAGCTGACGATGATTGACCTCAAACCGCCCCTCAGAGACCTCGTGTCCACCGGTTAATTGCTGAAAATAGTGGTCGAGATTGGCTTTTGCCTGCAAATCCAGCGGGCAATGATAAATCTCGGCTTGTTCCAGCGTACGCAGGCGATAGTCGATACCGCCATCCACGTTAAGTACCTCGCAATGGCGCTCGATAAGCTCGATAGCAGGCAAAAAACGGGCTCGCTGCAGCCCGTTGCGATAAAGATCCTGCGGCGGAATATTTGAAGTGGCGACCAGCACGACACCGTGACCAAACAGCTCCTGGAACAGTGTGCCCAGCAGCATGGCGTCGGTGATGTCTGAGACAAAAAATTCGTCGAAACAGATGATGTCTGTCTCGCTGGCAAGCTTGCTGGCCACCAGCTTGAGCGGATCGGACTGCCCGCTCAGCCCCTGCAGTTCATCGTGAATACGGTGCATGAAGCGGTGGAAATGGCTGCGCATCTTGCGCGTCCCCGGCAGGCTGTCAAAAAAAGTATCCATCAGCCAGGTCTTGCCTCGGCCCACTCCGCCCCACATATAGATACCCAGGACGGGCTCCGGCGGCTTGGGCTTTTGCAGCCAACCCAGCAGCCCTCGAGATCTGGTCGGAGTCGGGCGCCGTAGCAAATCCTGATACAGTCGCTCCAGCCTGCTGATGGCCATCCCCTGCGCGGGGTCGGCCACAAAGCCGGGGCGCAGCAGATCCTGCTGGTATTTTTGCTGCGGTGTCATCCTTGAGCGCCTCTCCAAGTCCCTGAATCGAGGACAAAATGGTATCACGGCCTCAGGACGCACGGTATAGTGCCATCAAGGCATGGCGGTTGTGACGACCGCATAAACCCATACTGTTTTAGCTGTAACAAGGAGCATCTATGAGTCTGTTAACTGGGATCCTGCTGGCTGTCGCGGCCTTGATTATCGGTATCGTTCTCGGCCGTTTTTCGGTGCGCAGCCGCGATGCCGGCCGTCTGGAACAGGAACTGAAAAAGGCCCACAAGGAGCTCGAGAGTTATCAGGGCCAGATCAACACCCACTTCGCCGACAGTGCCGCGCTGATGGAGCAACTGGCCGAGCAGTATCAGACCCTCTATCGCCACATGGCCGAGCAGAGCAAATTCCTGGCCAAGGCGCAGGAACCGCTGTTCCGCGAATCCTTGGTAGAAGAAGCCCCTGCCAATGTGGCCGAAGAGCCGGGCGTTCCGCCTCGCGACTATGCGGGCGCCTCTTCCGGGCTGCTCAAGCAACCAAACTAGTTCCTCGCGGAACTAATTGGCCAGTCCTGTGGTCTGACCTTGACGATTGCAATGCAACTTTTTCTGGGAGCTGTTTTTCATATGCGTAAACCTCTTTCCATGCTCAGTGTGCTAGCCCTCAGTGTCGGTATCGCCATGTCTGCGGCCCCTGCTCAGGCTGCACTTCCTTCCCTGTTAGGCTCAAATCAGGAGATGCCAAGCCTGGCGCCTGTTCTCGAACAGGTCACCCCGGCAGTGGTCAATATCTCGGTTTCTGGCAAAAAAATTACCCGTCAGCGTCTGCCGGAACAGTTCAAGTTCTTCTTCGGCCCCAACATGCCCGATGAACAGGTGAGCGAGCAGCCGTTCCAGGCGCTCGGCTCCGGTGTCATCGTCGATGCCAAGAAGGGTTACGTGATCACCAACGCCCACGTGGTTCACGAGGCGGACGAGATCAAGGTCAACCTGAAGGATGGCCGTGAATATGCAGCCAAAAAGATCGGTGAAGACAAGCAGTCCGACATCGCCCTGCTGCAAATCAAGGCCGAGGATCTGGTGCAGATCAAGTTCGCCGACTCCGATGAACTGCGGGTGGGTGACTATGCGCTGGCCATCGGCAACCCGTTTGGTCTGGGTCAGACCGTCACATCAGGCATCGTCAGCGCACTGGGTCGCAGCGGCCTCAACATCGAGAATCTGGAGAACTTCATTCAGACCGATGCAGCCATCAACTCCGGTAACTCCGGCGGCGCCCTGCTCAACCTGCGTGGCGAGCTAATCGGTATCAACACCGCGATTCTGGGCCCGAATGGCGGCAACATCGGCATCGGCTTTGCCATCCCCTCCAACATGGTGCGGGATCTGACCGAGCAGATCGTCAAATACGGTGAAGTGCGTCGCGGCCAGCTGGGTATTACCGGCACCGAGCTCACCTCCGACATCGCCAAAACCTTCGGCTACAACAAGAAGGATGGCGCCTTCGTCAATCAGGTCATGCCTGATTCGGCGGCCGACAAGGCGGGCATCAAGGCCGGCGATATCATCGTCAGCATCGATGGCAAACCGGTTCGCTCCTTCGGCGAGCTGCGCGCCAAGATCGCCACCATGGGCGCTGGCAAGCAGGTCGAGCTGGGACTGATCCGCGATGGCAAGTCACAAACTGCCAAGGTGACCCTGAAGCAGGCCGATGACAGCGAAGTGCGCGCCAGCGCGCTGCATCCGGCACTGGAAGGGGCCAAGCTGAGCACCACCACCGACCCGGTCTCCGGCGTCGCGGTGGCCGACATTGATCCTCGCTCTCCGGCAGCCGCTTCCGGCCTGCAGAAGGGTGACATCATCATCGGGGTCAACCGCTTGCGCATCAACACCCTGGGTGAGCTGACCAAGGCGCTCAAGAACAAGCCTGACGTGCTGGCGCTCAACATTCAGCGCGGCGACTCCTCGCTCTATCTGGTGATCCGCTAACACCTAGGTTGTTCTCCAATCCCTCTATCACCCGCGGCCTTCACCGCGGGTGATTTTTATCCACCGATAGTGTTATTCTCTGCGCGCAGCCTGTACGGATGAGAATGACATGAAAATCCCCCCTTTAGTCAGTTACTTGGGCAAGTCTGTCGGTTTTGGTTTGACCGTCGCGGCGCTGCTGTTGCTGCTGTTTCCCCATTTTCGCGGTGGTGCCCAACTGCCCGGCATCATCACCAATGCCCGTGAACTGAGTTTCTCCTATGCCGCCCATCGGGCAGGCCCTGCCGTCGTCAACATCTACACCCGCAGCTTTGCCCCCAATCAGGGCAATCAGGGAGAACTACGCCCGCAAGGGCTGGGTTCCGGCGTCATCATGAACCAGCGCGGCTATGTGCTGACCAACTACCACGTCATCGCCGATGCCGACCAGATCATCGTCGCGTTGCAGGATGGTCGGGTCTTCAGCGCCGAGCTGGTCGGCACCGATCAACTTACCGACCTCGCTGTGCTCTATATCGAGTCAGACAACCTGCCTGTGATCCCGCAAGATCCTGAACGACTGCCAGAAGTGGGGGATGTGGTGCTCGCTATCGGCAACCCCTACAACGTCGGTCAGACCATCACCCAGGGCATCATCAGTGCCACCGGCCGTACCGGCCTCTCCAGCATGGGGCCCGACAGCAATGGCCGTCAGGACCTGCTCCAGACCGATGCCGCCATCAACGAGGGCAACTCGGGGGGGGCGCTGGTCAACGGCCGTGGCGACCTGGTGGGCATCAACACCGCCACCTATCACCTCAACGGCAATCAGGAGAGCTACGGCATCAGCTTCGCAATCCCCTACCGGCTGGCAAAACGGATCATGGATGAGCTGATCGCCAACGGTCGGGTGATCCGCGGCTACCTCGGGGTCTCCAGCGTCGAGATCAATCCCATCGTCGCGCGAATGATGAACCTCGGCGACCTGCGCGGTCTGGTGGTGGAGAGTCTGGATCCCAATGGCCCGGCGGCCAAAGGCGGCCTGCAGCGAGGGGATGTGCTGCTCAAGATCAACGGAGAGGCCATCAGTGGCGTACGCAGTGCCATGGACAAGATTGTCGAGAGCCGCCCCGGCACCAAGCTGACCATCTCGGTATTCCGCTCCGGCAAGCCATTGGAAGTGGTGGTCACCATAGAGGAAGACCTGCGCTATCAGAAGCGGATGGCCAGCAGCTCGAGCGCCGCATCGGCCAGCTAACGTGCAGCTCCGGCTGTGGCGCTGCGCGCTTGTCATGAGGGAGATTATATTACTGACGAGATAATCGACCGCGACTGGGATTCATCGATGCAACAATGAGGTCGACTACCCCCTGCGGCCATACTGCGAATCCTGAATCATTACACAGCCGATCACTGCATTGCGGATCAGAATAAAACGAGGAGTGACTACTCCTCGTTGAAGCCGGAGGTGAACAGCTCCACCACGGCGGCCAAGGCCTCGACCTCTTCGGGGCCCTCAACCTGAACTTCCACCTGCCGCCCTTGCGCGGAATCCAGCATCAGCAGGCCGATGATGCTGTCAGCATCGGCCTCCACGCCATCTTCGTTGCGCAGCAGCACGTGGGCATCGAACCCCTGTACCAGCTCGAACAGCATCATGGCCGGTCTGGCGTGAATACCCAGCTTGTTTTTCACTTCAACCGAGGCGGAAACAGTCATCGGGTCGTCCTATTGGTCCATCAGGATTGGGGGGCGCTCTTGTCGAGAGTGCGGTGGCGGATCTGCACGTTCTTGCCAAGCAAGCGGAACGCGCTGGCCAACCGCTCTGCAATAAAGACCGAACGGTGCTGACCGCCGGTGCAACCGATGCCCACAGTGAGATAGCTGCGATTATTGCGCTCCAGATGGGGTAACCAGGTCACCAGCATGTTTTCGATCTGCTGGGTAAACAACATCACATCGGCCTGCGCCGAGAGGTAGTTGGCGACCGGCGCATCCTTGCCGGTAAACGGCTTGAGCTCGGGGATCCAGTGCGGATTGGGCAGGAAACGGGCATCGAACACGAAGTCAGCATCCTTGGGAATTCCGTACTTGAACCCAAACGACTCGAACACCAGCACCAGCTCGTTCTCTTTCTTGCCGAGCACCCGGGTCTTGATGAGCTCGCTCAGGTCGTGAATGCTGAGGTTGGTGGTGTCGATGCGCAGATCAGCGGTTGAAGATAGGGGGGAAAGCAGGTTGGTCTCTTCCCGAATGGCCTCATCCAGCGACAGCTTGTTGCGTGACAGGGGGTGCAAGCGGCGGCTCTCGCCATAACGCTTCAGCAGGGTGCCGTTGTCAGCGTCGAAGAAGAAGCTGGAGAACTTTACCCGCCCCTCATTGCGCACCTGGGCCAGCAGATTTTCCAGTTTCTCCGGATCGCTCGGCAAGTTGCGCACATCGATACTGACCGCCAGTTTGTCATACTGGCTCTCGACCGAGACAATCAGCTGCGGCAGCAGATTGACCGGCAGGTTGTCCACACAGTAGTAACCCAGATCTTCCAGCACTCGCAGGGCTACCGTTTTACCGGAGCCCGAACGTCCACTTACCACGATTAACTGCATCTTGTTCCCTCACGCCAAAACGGGTGTCTCATCCTTGGCCTGCTGTCAGGCCGAGGTCATGATCTGATAGAGCTCTTCATCGCTGGTTGCCTGACGCAACTGGCGGCAGACCGCCTTGTCACCCAGCTTGGAAGCCATCAGGGAAAGGGTCTTGAGATGCTGCTTGCACTCGCTTTCCGGCACCAGCAAGGCAAACAGCAGGTCAACCGGTTGATTGTCGATGGCGTCGAAAGGAATAGGGTCGGCAAAGGTCATCAGGATCGCGGTTGGCGGGAATTCATCGTCAATGCGACCGTGGGGGATCGCAATACCGGCACCGATCCCGGTACTGCCCATTTTTTCGCGGGCCAGCAAACATTCGAACAGCGCCTGACGGGAAGTGCCAAGGCGTTCGGCGGCCAGCTCGCTGATGATTTCGAGGGCGCGTTTCTTGCTGGTACAAGGGACTGCACTCTTGGTGCAGTCCCGACTCAGTATGTGTTCAAGTTGCATAGTTATTTTTTGTTTAACTTATCTTTGTGCTTGATGATCTGCCTGTCCAGCTTGTCGAGCAAGGTGTCTATCGCAGCATACATATCGGCATGTTCAGAGTTGGCGAATACTTCACCCCCGCTGACGTGCAATTTGGCTTCCGCTATCTGGTTCAGTTTTTCCACGCTAAGCACCACATGAACATTGTTGATGTGGTCGAAGTGACGCTCGAGTTTGGCAAATTTGTTGTTCACATAATCACGCAGAGCTTCGGTGATCTCGACATGGTGTCCGGTCAGGTTAATTTGCATAACATCATCCTTTTGTTTTGCCTAAACCAGGCGTTTGCGCTGATTGGAAGGTGGGATAAACAAGGATTCGCGATACTTAGCGATCGTGCGTCTCGCCACCATAATACCCTGTTCGGCCAGCAAATCCGCGATCTTGCTATCACTTAACGGCTTGGCAGGATTCTCTGCCGTGACCAGCTTCTTGATGAGCGCGCGAATTGCGGTCGATGAGCACTCTCCTCCTCCTTCGGTGTTCACATGGCTGGAGAAAAAAAACTTCAATTCGAAGATACCACGGGGGGTATGCATGTACTTCTGGGTCGTCACCCGGGAGATGGTCGACTCATGCATCTCCACCGCTTCGGCGATGTCGTTGAGCACCATGGGCTTCATCGCCTCTTCACCATACTCGAAAAAGCCCTGTTGCTGCTCGACAATGCAACTGGCCACTTTCAGCAGGGTGTCATTGCGACTCTCCAGGCTCTTGATGAACCACTTGGCTTCCTGCAAATGGGAGCGGATAAACTGGGTGTCGGTGCTGCTGCGGGCGTTGCGGGCCATGGCGGCATAGGTCTCGTTGACCCGGATGCGAGGGGCAGAGTCAGGATTGAGCTCGACCACCCACTTGTTGCCCTTCTTGACCACGGAAACGTCGGGGATCACGTACTGGGAGTCGCTCTGGATGATGCCGTTACCGGGGCGAGGCTCCAGCAGCTGGATCAGATCCAGCACCTCCTTGAGGTCGCTCTCCTTGAGTTTGGTCTTGCGGGCGAGGGTACGATAATCGCGGTTGCCGAGCAGCTCCATGTGCTCGAGGATCACCTCCTTGGCCTCATTGAGCCAGGGGGTCTGCGGGTCATACTGCTCCAGCTGAATTAGCAGACACTCCTGCACCGAGCGAGCGGCAATGCCGACCGGGTCGAAATGCTGCACCCGCTTGAGCACCGCCTCGACCTCGTCGAGTTCGACCTCCAGCTCGTCGCTGCCCACCGCCTGTTGAATGTCTTCCAGCGCAACGGTCAGATAGCCGGATTCGTCGATAGCATCGATGATGGCGAGCGCAATGGCGGCATCCACGTCGCTGAACGGGGTGAGTCGCATCTGCCACAGCAGATAATCCTGCAGGTTTTCGGTAGTCTCCCCCTGATAGACGCTATCTTCCCCATCGTGGATGGGGCCGGCGCTCTGGGCGGTGCCGGCGGAGTAAACCTCATCCCAGGTCGTATCCACCGGCAACTCGTCCGGCATCTGCTCCTGAGCCATGGCATCGCTGGAGTCCATTTGACTGTCATCGACCGGCGCTTCCGGTGCGCTCTCCTGCTGCTCGCTCTCTTCCTGCTCCAGCAGAGGGTTGTTTTCGAGCGCTTGCTGAATTTCCTGCTGAAGTTCCAGGGTGGAGAGCTGGAGCAGACGAATCGCTTGTTGTAATTGCGGCGTCATGGTCAGGGACTGACCGAGACGCAACTGTAATGTCGGCTTCATCTACGTCGGGATATCCTTATGTTCAGCGAGGCAGGCGTCAAAGGAAATGAAGGCATGCCCCCTTACTATAGACTGAATTGATCGCCCAAATAGACGCGCTTGACCTGTTCATCGGCGAGGATGTCAGCCGGTGCACCTTCGGCAATCATCTTGCCGTGGCTGACGATATAGGCCTTCTCACATACGTCCAGAGTCTCTCTGACGTTGTGGTCGGTAATCAAGACGCCGAGGCCTCTATCTTTCAGATGCTGAATGATCTTCTTGATGTCTATCACAGAAATCGGGTCAACCCCTGCAAATGGCTCATCCAGCAGAATAAAACGCGGCTCGGCCGCCAGTGCGCGGGCGATCTCGACCCGGCGGCGCTCACCACCGGAGAGGCTCTGACCCAGGTTGTCGCTAATGTGGGTGATATTGAACTCTTCCAGCAGCTGCTGAACCTTGTCCTCACGCTCCTCGCGGCTCAACCCCTTGCGGGTCTGCATCACCCCCATCAGGTTGTCGAACACCGACAGGCGGCGGAAGATGGAGGCCTCTTGCGGCAGGTAACCGATACCGTTGCGAGCCCGCACATGCATGGGCTGCAGGCTGATGTCCTGATCGTCGATGGTGATGAGACCGGCATCGCGCTGCACCAGCCCGACGATCATGTAAAACGAGGTGGTCTTGCCGGCACCGTTGGGGCCGAGCAGACCGACAATCTGGCCGGTGCCCACTTCCAGGCTGACGTCACTCACCACCATGCGGCGCTTGTAGCTCTTCTGCAGGCCCACTGCTTTTAACACTGCCATGGTTTATTTTCCCTGCTTCTGCTGATCGGTGGGCTTGTCGAAATTCTCTACCTGATCCGGCAGGAACACGGTCTTGACCCGCTGGTTCGGGCTCTTGCTCTCGGCAATCATCTTCTGTTTGACGATGTCGTAGCGGATCAGATCGCCATTGACCTGGCTATCCTCCTGCTTGAGCTGACCGTTACCGGTGATGGTCACCAGCCGGTTCTTCAGCTCGTAGCGGATGGTGTTGCCATGGGCGTTGACCGGCTTGCCGTTATCCAGGATCTGGAAGAAGGTGGCCGGTTTGCCGTAGGCGGTCATTACCTCGGCCCCTTTCTCGCCGGAACGGGTCACCACCACCTTGTCAGCCTTGATCTTGATGGTGCCCTGATTGATGGTCACATCCTCTTCGAAGGTGATGCGATTGTCCTGCATCTCGGCCACCTGCTTGACGGCATCGACGTAGACCTTCTCGGCAAAGTCGGACTCTTTGGCTGTCACCGCACCACACAACAACAGGGCTGCGAGGGCCAGATTAGCGTTTTTCATTGAAATAGATGGCATGACCTTGATCCAGTAACTCAAAATATTTGCGGTCCAGATGGCCCTTGAGGCCAACCCCTTGGGTCTGGAAATCCCGACCCAGAATGTTCACTTCCCGGTTGCTGCGCACATCCTGTGTCACCAGATCCAGCTCCAGATAGGGCGTATCGAGCGTGGAGATGAAGGAGGTGGGCAGCAGACCATCCAGATGCACCTTGTCCCGCAGGATGACGTTGTCGCCGGTGTTGAGCACGCCGGTTTCGGCGGTCACCTTCCACTCGGCGGCACCTTGCTCGTCATACATGTAGACCACCGGCTTGTCGAAAGTGGCCTGCTCGAGGATCTGATAATACTCGGCGTAGGTCGACTCCAGCCGTTCGGTGCGCTTGCCATTGATATCAAAACGGGTGGTCACCAGATCTTTGGCGACAAAATCCGGCTGATAGTTTTCGATTTTGACGGCGCTCTCCGGCACCCGCTCCACCTTGCCCAACTGCCAGGCCACCAGCGCCACCAGCAGCAACAGGGCGAACAACAGGGTCTGTCTGCTCATACCGAGGCCTCGGGCTGATAGTCGCCGTGGCCTTGCGCCTGCAGGATGAGGTCACACACTTCGCGCACCGCCCCCATGCCGCCACCCAGACGGGTGACCAGATCGGCACGGCTCAGCACCAGCGGATGGGCATCGGCCACCGCGATACCCAGGCCACAGGCAGTCATCACCGGCAGATCGATGGTGTCATCGCCCATGTAAGCGGCCTGTTCCGGGGTCAGTCCCAGCTTGGTCAGCAACGCCTCGAAGTGCGGCAGCTTTTTATCGGCCCCCTGCACCACATGCGACACCCCCAGGCTTTTCATCCGATCGCTGACGATACGGGAGTTGCGCCCGGTGATGATGGCGATCTCGATCCCGGCGTTGAGCAGCGCCCGCATGCCCGCACCATCGCGGGTACAGAAGGTTTTCAGCTCTTCACCGTTGTTTCCCATGTAGATGAGGCCGTTGGAGAGCACCCCGTCCACATCGCACACCAGCAGGCGGATTTGCGCCGCCTTATCGTACTGGCTGCGCGTCACCGGACCATAGAGGGTCGGTAAGTTTTGCATCAAATGACTCCGGCTTTCAGCAGGTCGTGCATGTTGAAGGCGCCGAGCGGGCGCTTCTCTTCATCCACTACCAGTAATCCGTTGATTTTTCTCGTTTCCATCAGCTTGACGGCTTCTGCAGCCATCATCTCTGGGCCTACGGTAACACAGTTGGCGGTCATCACACGGCTGATGGGGGTGTGATGGATATCGATCTGCTGGTCGAGAATGCGGCGCAGATCGCCATCGGTAAACAGCCCGGCCAGCAGGCCATTGCCATCGACCACCGCCGTCATGCCGAGCCCCTTGCGACTCACTTCCAGCAGCGCCTGGCTGATGGTGGCATCGATCCCTACCCGGGGCAACAGCTCGCCGCGGTGCATCAGGTCGCCTACCCGCAGCAGCAGACGCTTGCCAAGGGAACCGCCCGGGTGCGAGAGAGCGAAGTCATCGGCGGTAAAACCGCGCGCTTCCAGCAGGGCGACTGCCAGGGCATCCCCCATCACCAGGGTTGCCGTGGTGCTGGAGGTGGGCGCCAGACCCAACGGGCAGGCCTCTTTCTCCACCTTGATGCACAGGTGCACGTTGGCCTCTTTGGCCATGGTGGAGGCCGGATTGCCGGTCATGCAGATGAGCGGAATGCCGCGGCGCTTGAGCACCGGCAGCAGGGCCAGGATTTCGTCGCTCTCGCCGGAGTTGGAGATGGCGATGATAAGGTCGCCGCTGGAGATCATCCCCAGATCGCCGTGACTCGCTTCCCCCGGGTGGAGGAAGAAGGCCGGCGTGCCGGTGCTGGCGAGGGTAGCGGCGATCTTGCTGCCGATATGGCCCGACTTGCCCATTCCGGTGACCACAATCTTGCCACCGCAGCGCAGCACCATCTCGCACGCCTTGTCGAAGGCGTCATTCAGATACTGATAGAGTCCATCAATGGCTTGCTTTTCTGTGTCCAGCACCGCGCGGGCACTGCGACGAAAATCGAACAGTTCAGACACTTTCTCAGGCTTTACAGACATAAAGACACAGCTCCGGGCCGAAATTAGCTGCGGGATTATAAAAAAGTCTGCCCGGATAAGCGAATCGGATGGTAAGTCCCGCTCCCGATAACGCTCTTTGTTGCAGAAAACTGTCGTGCAAATGGGCTGACGGCCTGTTCAATAGTTGTTCCTTGCTGTTGCTTAGACCTAGACTACCCCATAAAATTCGCACCTCATTTACACCGGATGGACAATTGTTTGAACAATGACCTGATCACCATCTCCGATCTGACCTTCAGTCACGGAGATCGGCTGTTGTATGACGGGATCAACCTGACCATTCCTCGTGGCAAGGTGACCGCCGTCATGGGCCCGAGCGGCATAGGTAAAACCACCCTGCTGCGGCTGATCGGTGGCCAGCTCAAACCGGAGTCCGGTCACATTCTGTTTGACGGGGAAGATATCCCCACCCTCTCCCGTTCGCGTCTCTATGAAGTGCGCAAGCGGATGAGCATGCTGTTCCAGAGCGGCGCCCTCTTTACCGGCATGACGGTCTACGACAACGTCGCCTTCCCGCTGCGGGAGCACTCCGGCCTGCCGGAGGAGCTGATCCACACCATCGTCATGATGAAGTTGCAGGCGGTGGGCTTGCGCGGGGCGGCGAAACTGATGCCGTCCGAGCTCTCCGGCGGCATGGCGCGCCGGGCAGCGCTGGCGCGGGCGATTGCGCTCGATCCCGACCTCATCATGTATGACGAGCCGTTTGTCGGGCAGGACCCCATCACCATGGCGGTACTGGTCAAGCTGATTAAAGAGCTGAACGATGCCCTCGGCATCACCTCCGTCATCGTCACCCACGATGTGAACGAGGTGCTGACCATCGCCGATTACGCCTACATCATCGCCAATCGCAAGGTGGTGGCGCACGGCACACCGGAACAGCTGCGCGAGGAGCACAATCCCGAAGTCGAGCAGTTCCTCAAAGGATTGCCCGACGGTCCTGTTCCGTTTCATTTTCCGGCAGGCGACCTGCTACAGGATCTGTGATGTTGATAAGTCAAATAAGCAAGCTGGGGCGAGTCGGCGTGCGCGTCATCAGCGCCGTTGGCCGCGCCACCATCATGTTGTTTCATGCGCTGGCGGGCAAACCCGAGCCGCGCAAGCACTTCCCGCTGCTGGTCCAGCAGTTGTATGTGGTGGGCGTGCAGTCGGTGGCCATCATCCTGGTCTCCGGCCTGTTCATCGGCATGGTGCTCTCGCTGCAGGGTTACAACGTATTGAAAGACTTCGGCGCCGAGCAGAGCCTGGGGCCGCTGGTCTCCCTCTCCCTGTTGCGGGAGTTGGGCCCGGTGGTAACCGGCCTGCTATTTGCTGGCCGCGCCGGTTCGGCCCTGACCGCCGAGATCGGCCTGATGAAGGCCACCGAACAGCTCTCCAGCCTCGAGATGATGGCGGTCGACCCGCTGCGCCGGGTGGTGGCCCCCCGCTTCTGGGCCGGTGTCATCAGCATGCCGCTGCTGGCCTTTATGTTCAGCCTGATCGGTATCTTCGGTGGCAAACTGGTTGGCGTGGATTGGCTGGGGGTGGACGAAGGGGGCTTCTGGTCTGCCATGCAGTCCTCCGTCGACTGGGGGGAAGACATCATGCAGGGCGCCATCAAGAGCCTGATCTTCGCCCTGGTGATCACCTGGATTGCGCTCTTTAACGGCTATGATGCCAAGCCGACCTCGGCCGGGATCAGTCAGGCCACGACCCGTACCGTGGTCCACTCATCCCTCGCCGTGCTCGGCCTGGATTTTATACTCACCGCAGTCATGTTTGGATAAGGTAAAGATGAAGTTCAGCAAAGTAGAATTCCTGGTCGGCACCTTCATGCTGGCTGGCATAGCAGCCATTCTGGCACTGGCCCTGCAAGTGGCCGGTTTGAGCTTCAAACCGGAAGGAGAAACCTATACCCTGCGCGCGCATTTCGATAATATCGGCGGCCTGAAAGTCCGGTCGCCGGTCAAGGTCGGTGGCGTGGTGGTGGGTCGGGTCAGCGACATAGCACTGGACCCGAAAACCCAGGTGCCCGAAGTGACCCTGATGATGCAAAAGAGTGCCGGTGAGTTTTCCGAAACCAGCTCGCTCTCCATCCTCACTTCAGGCCTGCTCGGCGAGCAGTACATCGGCCTGATGCCCGGCTTCAGCGATGAGGAGATGGGCACCGCCATGCTCAAAGACGGTGACCTGATTGAAGACACCAAATCCGCCATCGTGCTGGAAGATTTGATTGGCAAGTTCCTCTATAGCCAATCCTCCGACAGCAAATCAGACAGCAAGAAGGAGTAATCATGTTCAAGAAAATCGCCCTGCTGCTGGGCCTGATGACCAGCATGCTCTTTTCCCTGTCTGCCCAGGCCGCAGTCGATGCCACCGACCCCAACGCGCTGGTGGATCAGGCTGCCAAGCAGACCTTCGCCCGCCTGAAGGCCGATCAGACCCAGGTGAAGAGCAACCCGGATCACCTGCGGGTGATCATCCGCGAAGAGCTGCTGCCCTATGTGGACAACCGCTTCGCCGCCTACAAGGTGCTCGGCAACCAGATTAAAGAGACCACCGAAGCGCAGCGCAATGCCTTCGTCGAGGTGTTCACCGAGTACATGGTGAGCTCCTACGCCGATGCGCTGGCCCATTTTGACAAGCAGACCGTCAAGGTCGAGCCGGGCAAGGCCCCCAGCGGCAACATCACCGCCGTCAACGTCAGCGTGAAAGAGGCCGGCAAGCCGGACATCTTCCTCGAGTTCAAGCTGCGCAAGAACAACAAGACCGGCGAGTGGAAAGCCTTCGACATGGTGGCAGAGGGGATCAGCCTGCTCTCCGCCAAACAGAGCGAGCTCGGCGGTTTGATCCGCCAGAACGGCATCGATGCGGTGATCGCCCAGTTGCGCGAACACAACGCCAAGCCGCTGGTGCTCAAGTCATGACCCTCTGCGGTGATCTGCAGGCGCCACAGGTCAATGACCTGTGGCAACGCCGTGCCGACTGGTGGCAGGATGACCGACTCGATCTCGGCGGCGTCACCACCCTCGACTCCGCCGGACTGGCACTGCTGGTCAAATGGGCCAAAGCCGCATTAGCGCGAGGCGCCACACCGCAACTGGTGGGCGCCTCCAGTGATTTCTATACCCTGGCCAACCTGTACGGGGTGGCCGGGCTGTTTCAGTCAACCCCGCTCACAACCGAGGACGCATAATGCAAGTCTCTGAAATTGAAGCGATACTCCTTGAGGCTCTGCCATTGTCCGAAGTCCATGTCAAAGGGGACGGTAGTCACTACCAAGTGATCGCCGTCGGTGACATGTTTGACGGCATGAGCCGGGTCAAGAAGCAGCAGGCCATCTATGCCCCGCTGATGGACAAGATCGCCAGCAACGCCATTCACGCCCTCTCAATCAAGGCGTTCACCGACGCCGAGTGGAAACGCGAACGTAAATTCCTATTGCCCTCCTGATTTGGTAACGAAGTAAAAATGGACAAATTCAAAATCGATGGTCGTTGCACTCTCAACGGCGAAGTGACCATCTCCGGCGCCAAAAACGCCGCCCTGCCGATCCTGTTCGCAACCCTGCTGTGTGATGAAGAGGTACACCTCTCCAACGTGCCGCGTCTGAAAGATGTGGGCACCACCATCAAGCTGCTGGAGATGCTGGGCGCGACCACCAAGGTCAACGGCAACGTCACCGTGCTGACCGGTGCGGTGAACAACCACGTCGCCCCCTACGAGCTGGTGAAGACCATGCGCGCCTCCATTCTGGCGCTGGGCCCGCTGGCCGCCCGTTTCGGTGCTGCCGACGTCTCCCTGCCCGGCGGTTGCGCCATCGGTGCCCGTCCGGTCAACCTGCACGTCCACGGCCTAGAGCTGATGGGTGCCAAGATCACCATCGAAGATGGTTACATCAAGGCCCGTGTCGATGGCCGTCTAAAAGGCGCCCACATCCTGATGGACATGGTTTCCGTTACCGGTACCGAAAACCTGATGATGGCCGCGACCCTGGCGGATGGCCGCACCGTGATCGAAAACGCCGCGCGCGAGCCGGAAGTGGTCGATCTGGCCAATTTCCTAAATACCCTGGGAGCCAAGATCCAGGGCGCGGGCACCGATACCCTGACCATCGACGGTGTCGAGCGTCTGCACGGCGGCAACTACAGCGTGCAGCCTGACCGCATCGAAACCGGTACCTTCCTGGTGGGTGCAGCGGTCACCGGCGGCAAGATCACCTGCCGCAAGACAGATCCCTCCCTGCTGGAAGCGGTACTGGTCAAGCTGGAAGAGGCTGGCGCCCTGATTGAGAAGGGTGAAGACTGGATCACCCTCGACATGACGGGCCGCCCCCTCAAGCCGGTCACCATCAAGACTGCCCCCTACCCGGCCTTCCCGACCGATATGCAGGCACAGTTCACCGTGCTGAACGCCGTCGCCAAAGGCACCGGCATGGTCACCGAGACCATCTTCGAGAACCGCTTCATGCACGTTCCCGAGCTGGTCCGGATGGGTGCAGACATCGAGCTGCAGGGTAACGTAGCCATCTGCCGCGACACCGAGCAGCTCAAGGGTGCCCAGGTGATGGCGACCGATCTGCGCGCCTCTGCCAGTCTGGTGCTGGCCGGCTTCGTGGCCGAAGGCTCCACCATCGTCGACCGTATCTATCACATCGACCGTGGCTACGAAGACATCGAGCACAAACTGCAGGGTCTGGGTGGCCGTATCGAGCGCATCAAGGGCTGATAACCCCCTGATCGCTGGCCGATAAAAAGGCCCCCTCGCGTTGGCGAGGGGGCCTTTTTCATGGTTTCGGTTCTGTTGAAACCGGGATCAGTGACCCGCCAGCTTCATATTCTCCACCAGCACCGAGCCGGTCTTGAGGCTGGAGCGCTCGTCTTCGTCACTGCCCACCGCCACTATGTGGCTGAACATCTCGGCCAGATTGCCGGCGATGGTGATCTCCTCGACCGGATAGGCTATTTCGCCATTCTCGACCCAGAAACCGGCGGCGCCGCGGGAGTAATCGCCATTGACGATGTTGACCCCCTGCCCCATCAGCTCGGTCACCAGCAGGCCAGTGCCCATCTCTTTCAGCATGCCCTGAAAATCCTGACCGGAGTTGGAAACCTGCCAGTTGTGGATGCCACCGGCATGACCGGTGGTGGTCAACCCCAGCTTGCGCGCGGAGTAGGAGGTGAGCAGCCAGCTCATCAGCTCGCCGTTACGGATGATATCCATATTGCGGGTACGCACCCCTTCGCCATCGAACGGGGTACTGGCGAGCCCGCCCAGCAAGTGCGGGAACTCCTGAATGGTGAGCCACTCGGGCAGGATCTGCTTGCCCAGCTTGTCGAGCAGGAAGCTCGACTTGCGATAGAGGTTGCCGCCGCTGATCGCCATCACCAGATGGCCCCACAGGCCGGAGGCGGTATCGGGGTGGAACAGCACAGGCGCATGGCGGGTGGAGATCTTGCGGGCGCCGAGGCGGGAGACAGTACGCTCCACCGCTTCGTCGGCAATGCGCTGCGGACTCCAGAGCCCGTCGAGGGTACGGCTGGAGGAGTAGCCGTAATCACGCTGCATGTCGCCATCCTGCTCGCCGATCAGTACGCAGCTCAGGGAGTTGCGCGAAGCCGCGTAGCCTTTGACGAAGCCGTGGCTGTTGCCATAGACCTTGATGCCGAGATGGCTGGAGAAACCGGCACCGTCGGAGTGCTTGATGCGGGCATCGCGGCCGAGCGCCAAGCGTTCGCACTCGATGGCCAGCTCGATGCCGCGCTGGGGATCCAGTTCGATTTGGTGGCACAGTTGCAGGTCGGGGGCATCCCAAGCCAGCAGATCGGCATCCGCCAGACCGGCGCAATCATCGGCCGAGGTGTGGCGGGCAATCTCGATGGCCGCTTCAACGGCGGCACGAATGGCGGGTTTGCTCAGATCGGTGGTCGAGGAGGATCCCTTGCAACCATCGCGATAGACGGCGATGCCGAGGGCACCATCCTTATTGAATTCAATGCTTTCCAGTTCACAACCCCGGGTATTCACCGACAACCCGGTCTGCTTGCTGATGGAGACTTCGGCCAGCGAGGCGCCCAGTCCCTTGGCTATCTCCAGGGCTTCGGCAACCACGGCCTCGAGATGGGCTTGATCCTGGCGGATTTGGTCTTGCTGATCCATAACTCACATCTATATGAAAGAAGGAAAGGGGGGTAAGCATATCAGACCCCTGCGCCCAGCGGGAGAAGCTGGTAACATATCCACCAAACGTGAATGACAGGAATCAAGAGACCGATGAGTCAATATCAAGACGACAACGAGTTCGAAGACTGGGGCCCGAGCAAGAGCCAGCTAAAACGCGACGCCGACGCCCTGCAAAAAATGGGCGATGAGCTGGTCAGCCTTAGCCATAGCGAACTGGAAAAAGTGCCGATGGACGAAGAGCTGGCTGATGCGATCGAGCTGGGGCGCAAGCTCAAGCCGAAAAAAGACGAATCCTACCGTCGCCATCTGCAGTTCATCGGCCGTCTGATGCGCAACCGCGACCCGGAGCCGATCATCGAAGCTCTGTCGATCTTCAAGAATCGTCACTCCACCGTGAATGCCCGCCTGCATCGGCTGGAGCAGTGGCGTGAGCGCCTGATCACCGAAGGTGACAGCGCCCTCAACGAGCTGATGTCCCAGTTCCACGAGCTGGATCGCCAGAAGCTGCGCCAGCTGATCCGTTCCGCCAACAAGGAGCGGGAGCTGAACAAGCCACCGGTCGCCTATCGCGAGATGTACCAGTATCTGCGCGGCGAGATCGAAGACCTGCTGTGATCCCCGACACACGCCTCCCTCGCGGAGGCGTGTTTCTATTGGCCCTTTTTCCCCTCTCCATCTCCCGCCATCCTGCGCGTTTAATATATCCACCATTTTGCTAGCCCAGCCACGACAACCCATCTGAACAGCCCCGTTAAATCGCCACTTCAGAGCAGTTCAAAACAAATCAATTAACAATTTGGCATCATTTTGTTTGACATATTGAACGGCCTTGGCAGACTGGAGAGAGGATCCAGGCTGTTGCTGCCCAGGCTGACCGACGATTCTGCCACCCTGCCCGACGCCGGATCCCATGACCATGCCTTGAGGCATGCCCTTGCCCGGTCGGTTTGCAAGGGCCTGCCCAAGGCGCAGGATGAGACTTCAATGCCAAGGATAATCAAGGTGCCCTATGCCAAATTCCCTGCCTCCCGCCACTCGTAAACCGGTCGTGCTGATGACCATGGGTGCCCAGCCCCGTAACGGCCACGCCTATCAGGTGATGACCCACAAATACATCATGCCGCTGGTCGACATCAGCAACTGCGTCCCGCTGCTGGTGCCCACCTGCTGCGGCACCGCCGATCTGGAGCAGTATCTGGATCTGGCCGATGGAGTCTATCTGAGCGGGGCCGGTTCCAACATCGATCCGGCCCTCTACGGCCAGGAGAACCTCACCCCGGAGAAACAGCAGGACAGAGATCGCGACCTGTTCGATCTGCCGCTGATCAAAGGCGCGCTGGCCCGTGGTTTGCCGATCCTCGGGATCTGCCGCGGCATGCAGGAGATCAACGTGGCACTGGGGGGGGACATTCATCAGAAGGTCTACAACGAACCGGGCTATGACGATCATCGGGAGGATGCCGACGATCCGGTCGATGATCAGTATGGGCCGAGCCATCAGATTGAGCTGCTGCCGGAAAGCTGGTTTGCCGAGCTGATGGGGGAAGCGCGGATTCCGGTCAACTCCCTGCATGGACAGGGCATCAACCGGTTGGGGAACGGACTGGAGCCACTGGCCCACGCCGAGGATGGGCTGATCGAGGCGCTTCATGCCCCCACCCTGTCACCCTTCTTGCTGGCAGTACAGTGGCATCCGGAGTGGAAGGCCAATGAAAACCCCCACTCCATCAAGATCTTCCAGGCCTTTGGCGATGCCTGCCGCCAGCGCAGTGCATTGATGGCAGGCCGCTAAGCCCCATCGATTCAGTCGCCAAACCCCCGCGCCTTGAGTTTGGGCAGTCCGCCCCGCTCGGGGCGCAGGGTGCGGCAGATATCCATCCCCTTGAGCCCACGCTGGATATGGTCAGGGGATTGGCCAAACACCATACCGTTGCTGCGGTAGAGGTTGTTGTCATCCAGCTCGAACTTCTCGCCCCCGATAAGCAACTGCTCCCGACCATTGACCGTGTCGCCGTGCTTGATGGGCACCTTCATATCGGTCAGCACCTCGCCGGTGGCACACCCCTCGCGCCAGCGCGCTTCACTGGCGAAAGGGGTAATGGCTATTTCGCGCCAGGAACCATCCCTGAACTCGACCCGGTACTTGTCCGTCAGCAGATCGCAGCCAGCCAGTGGCAACAGGGCCATCAAACAGATGATTTTCTTTGAAAATTCCACGTAATCGCACTCCTTTGCCTTGTCCTGCACAGGATAAATAAATTGCTGCCCCAACGCACCATTTCCCCGCACCGCAGCAGCTATGCTGGAGGTAAACCACAATAAGGTGCTGCTATGGCTGGCGATAACTTCACTGCGCTACCGACACTGATCTGGATTGGCGAACACCCGTTCTGGACCCTGCTCACCCTCTCCCTGATGCTGACCCACTTCTGGCGCCGCCCGGGACAGCGACGGGAGCTGCTCTCCGAGCTCGGCTTCGTGATGATAAGCGCGGTGGTCATCCTGCTGATCCAGCTCGAAGGGGGCTGGTTCAAACTGCCGCTGCCCCATCAACTGCTGGTCGAGATCTCCACCCTGCTGGCGGGTTTGATACTGGTCAAGGTGTGGGGGATCCTGCTGTTCGAGTTTCTGCTACCCCTCTGCCATGTGCGGATCCCGCGGATCATCGCCGATATCGTCATTACCATCGGCTATATCGGCTGGGGTCTGTTTCGCCTCTACGCCTCCGGTATGGCGCTCGGGGAGATAGTCACCACCTCGGCGGTGATCACTGCGGTCATCGCCTTCGCCATGCAGGATACTCTCGGCAACCTGCTGGCCGGGGTCTCCATTCAGCTCGACAACTCCATTGCCATCGGTGACTGGTTGCAAGTGGATACCACTCAGGGCCGGGTGGTGGAGATCAACTGGCGTGCCACCACCATCGAGACCCGCAACTGGGAGACCGTCGTCATCCCAAACAGCCACCTGCTCAAACAGCGCTTCACCGTGCTTGGCCGCCGTCGGGGCGAACCGCTGCAGTGGCGGCGCTGGGTCTGGTTCGATCTGACGCTGGATACCCTGCCGACCCAGATCATCGCGCTGATCGAGAAATCCCTGCGGGAGACCAAGCTCCCCTGCGTCGCCAAGTATCCGCAACCGGACTGCCTGCTGATGAACGTCGAAGGGGGGATTGCCCGCTACGCGGTGCGCTACTGGCTGACCGATCTGGCTCGCGACGATCCGACCGACTCCATGGTGCGCAGCCTGATCGATGCTGCCCTGCGCCGCAACGATCGCCGCCTCACCCCGCCGATCTTCAACGTCTTCATGAGCAAGGAGAAACAACATCAGGATGCGCGCCACAAGCGCCACACGGCCGAGCGTACCGACACCCTGCGCAAACTGCCGCTGTTTGCCATGTTGCAGGAGGACGAGCTGCTCCAGTTGGCCGATCAGGTGAAGTTCGCCCCCTTCGTCAGCGGCGACATCATGCAGGAGCAGGGGGATGTCTCCAGCTGGCTGTTCGTGCTGGTCAAAGGGGAAGCCGAGATGGTGGTCAACGTCGAGGGACGGGAGCTTAAACTGGGCACCCTCAACGCGGGGGACTTCTTTGGCGAGCTGAGCCTGCTCACCGGTGAGCCCAGCTCCTTCACGGTACGGGCGGTGGCCACCGTCGAAACCTATCGCATCAATCAGGCCATGTTTCAGGAGCTGGTGATGCAGCGGGAATCGCTGGTCGAGCCCCTCTACCGGGTGCTGAGCGACCGCCAGCAGGAGCAGCGGGCGCTGCTGGAGCGAGAGGCGGAAGCCATGAAACAACCACCACAACAGCTTGATCTGCTTGATAAACTGATGAAGCTGTTCGGTGGAAGATGACGTAGCATGGCACGATAGTGAGGATTTGAAGAGAGAGCCGCAGCCATGTTACTGACCACCCTGGCCCTTGCCGCCAGCCTGCAATTTGATTGTCCCGCCACCATCGAGACTCGCCAGCAACTGCTGACACCGCAGCAGGGCTGGCAGGCGTTCACCCGCGATGACGATGGCAAACCGGGCGAAACCCTCAGCCACCGGCTCGATAATCTGGCCCTGCTCGACGGTGATCCTGCCGAGCTGGCCCAACTCAAACCGGATAATGGCGACAACGACGAGATCCACTACTGGAGCCAGCTCGATAGCAGCCTGAGCCCCCTCTATCTGGTCTGCCGCTATCAGAACAGCGCCATCACCCTGCAGCAGGCGCTGCCCGTCGGCATCAGTTACTGCCGCGTCAACCAGCGCGATCGCTACACCCTGCTCGGGCTGGTTTGCCGCAAATAGCGGTCGTAACCCTTTGCCATACATCGCAATTCACTGACAGCCATTGCCGCCTGAGCATGGCCACCCGCCAGCGCCATCAGAGCAACAGCTCGGTCAACTCCTCCAGCGCCGTCAGCTCCACATCCGGCAACAGTTGCAGCTGTTGCCACGGTTGCTGCCGCTCGTTGAGCCAGGCGGCGCGAAAGCCGTGCAAACGGGCCCCCAGCACATCGGTCTCGGGATGATCCCCCACATGGAGGATCCGCTCCGCTGGCAGCTTGAGGGCGCTGCGGGTCTGCTCAAACATATCCGATGCCGGTTTCATTCTGGCGCCCGCCCCCGCCTTGCAAACCAGCGTGAAGTAGCGTTCCAGTCCTGCCTGCGCCAGATCCAGATTGCCGTTGGTGATGACCACCAGCGGGTATCGCTCGGCCAGTCTGGCCAGTAGCCGATGAGTGGACTCGCTCACCTCGATCTTCGAGCGCTCTGCCAGAAACGCAGCAAACACCTGCTCCGCCTCGCGGCTGGCCTGCTGGTCGGCCATCCCCCCCGCGACCATGGCGGCGCGGATGGTCTGCTGGCGCGCCAGACTGACATCGTGGCGTAGCTCGGGGGCGCCGTTCAGCACACTGCGCTTGAGTTCCAGCCAGCGCGGCTTGTCGAGCATGGCGGTGGCCAGATATTCGCTGCGCAGATGGCTCAGCATCCACTGCTCGGCGCGCACGATGGCGGGGCCGTTGTCATAGAGGGTGTCATCGAGGTCAAACGAGATGGCAGCAACCGGCTGCCAGCGGCGATAGAAGTGCATGGACTCTCCTCTGCAACGGGGCTCGGGGCCCGTTATTCATCGTCCTGCGCATCCGGGTCACGCTTGGCCCTTGGGTGGGCGCTGTCGTAAACCTTGGCCAGATGCTGGAAGTCGAGGTGGGTATAGATCTGGGTGGTGGAGAGATCGGCGTGTCCCAGCAGCTCCTGCACCGCCCGCAGATCGCCGGAGGACTCCAGCATATGGGTGGCAAAGCTGTGGCGCAGCTTGTGGGGATGGACGTGGGCGTTGAGCGCCTGCTTGTTGCCCCAGCCATCGAGGCGGGCCTGCACCGAGCGGGCCGACAGCCGCTGCTTGCGGCTGGAGACAAACAGCGCCTCGCTCTCGTCCCCGGCCAGCAGCGGGCGCACCTTGAGCCATTTCTGCAGCCACTCGACCGCCATCCGGCCGATGGGCAGCACCCGCTCCCGCGAGCCCTTGCCGGTCACCTTGAGCTGACGGTCGTCGAGCTTCAGATCCACCAGATTGATCCCCACCAGCTCGGCGAGGCGCAACCCTGAGGAGTACATCAGCTCCATGATGGCGCGATCCCGCACCGCCAGCGGATCCTGCTCGTCGGTGATGTTGAGCAGCTGGTACATCTCGTCCACGTCGAGGTTTTTCGGCAGCGGTCGCCCCTGTTTGGGGGTGACGATGCCGCGGGCCGGATTGGCGGTCAGCCGCCCCTGCCGCACCTGCCAGTCGCAAAAGCTGCGCAGGGCAGAGACCTTGGTGGCGAGCGATCGGGGCGCCAGCCCCCCCTTGTGCATCCGGGTCACCAGAGTGCGCACCTGACTCGCCTCGAGCCTGCCCCAGTCAGCCAAACCCAAGGCAACCAGCTCGACGGTCATCGCCTCCAGATGGGCTTGGTAGTTATTACGGGTGTGAGGGCTGAGCTGACGCTCGACCCTCAGGTATTCGATAAAAGCCGCCAGCTCATCCGCCAGTGCAGCAGGCAGGGGCGGCGCGACGGCGGGAGCCTTGGCAGGCGCCCTGGCCGGTGTTCTAGCCATGAGTCAGCTCGGGCAGACGCAATTGCAGCAGGCGCCCCAGTTGGCCCAGCAGCAAGGTGTCGTTGTGGGGGGTGAAGTGGCTGGGATCCGAGCTGGCGAAGGCCAGCACACCGAGATCGCCGAGCCGCATCAGGGCGACCGAGTTGACCAGCACATCGTGGCCAAACAGCGCTTGCTTCTCGCTCTGGCTCAGGCGGCCAAAGTAGTAATCCTGCCCCGGTAGACGCTGACCCAGCAGGGATTCCAGCTGCTTGCCCTGCGCCAGAAAGCGCTGCTCGGGCCCGCTCAGGGCAAACTTCTTGGGATTGAGCCAGAGCCGCAGCCCGGTCAGACGCAACCGCTGGACGAAGGCCTTGCCCATCACGGCACTCACCTCGAACAGAGTCTGGCAACCGTACAGCTCGCCGTAGAGATCGGCATAGACCCGGAAGATCCGCTCGTTCTCGCTGGCGATCCCCATCAATTCGGTGATCTCCTGCTCCAGCTGTTCGATCCGCTCGCGCTGACGCTCCAGCTGGCGTTCTACCAGCGAGACCGACCCTTTGCGTTCATGGGGAATGCGGATCCGGTCCAGCACGGCGGCATGGCGTTGGAAAAACTCGGGATAACGGGCCAGGTACTCCAGCACAGTGGCTTCATCCACCGATTGCTCCTGCCGTTTGAGTTCGCTCATAAATTGGTTGATCCATCAGAGAAATGGGGCTCGCTGCCCCGACATCATGGGCAAAGGGGGCCAGCGCCCCCCGTACCTGAACCTTTATCGGCTAAACCTCTATCTGGCCGTCAAACACATGCTCGGCGGGGCCTGTCATGTAGACCGGCTGACCCGGCCCCTTCCAGGCGATGGTCAGCTTGCCGCCCGGCAGACTGACGGTGACCCGCTCCTTGAGCTTGCCCTGGCTGATGCCAATCACCGCCGCCGCACAGGCACCGGTGCCGCAGGCCAGGGTCTCACCCACCCCGCGCTCGAACACCCGCAAGCGGATCTCGGTGGCGTTGACCATCTCCATGAAGCCGACGTTGACCCGCTCGGGAAAACGCTCATGGCGCTCCATGATGGCGCCCAGCGTCTCGACCGGCGCATCGGCGACCGAAGGCACCTCGATGACACAGTGGGGATTGCCCATGGAGACCACGCCACACATCACGGTATGCTCCTGCGCCCGCAGCAGATAGGTTTTCTCTGCCTTCTGGGCCCGGAACGGGATCTTGCCCGGCTCGAACTGGGGCACCCCCATGTTGACCGTGACCTGATTTTCCCCCTCCAGCTGCAACACGATGCGACCCCGGGCGGTACTGACCGCGATGCGATCCCGGTTGATCAGCCCCTTGAGGCGCACGAAACGGGCAAAACAGCGGGCGCCGTTGCCGCACTGCTCCACCTCGCTGCCATCGGCATTGAAAATGCGATAGTGAAAGTCGAGTTCAGGGTCATAGGGCGGCTCGACCAGCAGCAGTTGGTCAAAGCCGATCCCGAAGTGGCGATCAGCCATCTTCTTGATGACGTCATTGCTGAAAAATACCTTCTGGGTGACGCCATCCACCACCATGAAGTCGTTGCCCAAGCCATGCATCTTGGAAAAATCTATCAACATCGTGCATTCCTGTGCTGTTAGGGCTGTAAAAACTCACCGTCAACCACTATGAAGTCGTTGTCCACAGCCCCACACATCCCGGAAAAACCTATCCACATCGTGCATTCCTGTGCTGTCAGGGCTGTAAAATTCTGTCGTCTCTATCTACTACATCAGGGCAGCAGGTGCTCACCGCGCCAGAGATCGGCCAACTGCTCACGCTCGCGGATCAGGTGCGCCTCGGCACCATCCACCAGCACTTCGGCCGCCCGCGGACGGGTGTTGTAGTTGGATGACATGGTAAAGCCGTAGGCACCGGCCGAACGCACCGCCAGCAGAGAGCCCTCGGCAATCGCCAGGGTGCGCTCCTTGCCGAGGAAGTCGCCGGTCTCGCACACCGGGCCCACCACATCATAGAGCGCGGGAGCATGACCGGCGCGGCTATCCACCTCGATGATGTTCATCCAGGCGCCGTAGAGCGAGGGGCGCAGCATGTCGTTCATGCCGGCATCGATCAGCGCGAAGTTGCGGGTCTCGCCCGGTTTCAGATACTCAACCCGAGTCAGCAGCACACCGGCATTGGCGACGATGGCGCGGCCCGGCTCGAACAGCAGAGTCAGATCCCGACCCGCCAGCTTCTGCTTCAGCGCTTCGGCATATTCGGTCGGATGGGGTGGCTGCTCGGAACCATAGTTGACCCCGAGACCACCGCCCACATCCAGATGATGGATATGAATCCCTTCTGCAGCCAGACCGTCGATCAGCCGCAGCAGTTTGTCGGCGGCTTCCATGAAGGGATTCAATTCAGTGAGTTGCGAGCCGATATGGCAATCCACCCCGACGATCTCGATGTTCGCCATCGCCGCCGCCTTGCGGTAGATGGCTGGCGCCAGCTCGATGGGAATGCCGAACTTGTTCTGCTTGAGGCCGGTGGAGATATAGGGGTGAGTACCGGCATCGATATCCGGATTGACCCGCACCGAAACGCGAGCTTTCTTGCCCATGCTGCCCGCCACCCGATTGAGGCGCTCCAGCTCGGCTTCAGACTCCAGATTGAAACAGAGGATCTCTTTATCCAGCGCGAGGCGCATCTCGGCTTCGCTCTTGGCCACGCCGGAGAAGACCACTTTGCCCGGATCACCGCCCGCCGCCAGTACCCGCGACAGCTCGCCACCGGAGACGATGTCAAACCCCGAGCCCAGACGGGCCAGCAGGTTGAGCAGCGCCAGGTTGGAGTTGGCCTTCACCGCATAGCAGATCAGATGGGGAATATCGCCAGCGGCCTTGTCGAAGGCGTGCCAGTGGCGCTCGAGGGTCGCCCGGGAGTAGACATAAAGCGGGGTACCGTACTGCTCGGCGAGCTGTTGCAGCGAGGTTTGCTCGGCCTGAAGCTGGCCGTCGGCGTCGTAGTTAAAGTGATCCAAGGGGGCGGTTCCTTCCTAGAATGGGTGCGGCATTAGTGCGGCGCGGCCTCGGTGGCAGCCTCGGAGGTCGCAGGCGGTGCTGCTTGCGGTGTACTCTGGCTCTGTGGCTGCTCGGGGGGCGGCATATAGAGCGGCCCCTTCAGACCGCACGCGGCCAACCCGAGGGACAGAAGAGTGGCAAGCAGACACTTGGTGAACTGGGTGATCATAATGGTTCGCTGCGAAAAAATTTTTGGCCCTCTATAATCGCACTCACATTGTTAAAAGCAACAGGATAAACCGATGAAGGATCACGAGTATCACGCCCTGACCGACGCCTTTTTCCAATATGTGGAAGACACTCTCGACGAGGGGTATCCGGATATCGACTGCGAACGCAACGGCGGCGTATTGACCCTCTCTTTCGAGAACAAGACCAAGGTCATCATCAACAAGCAGGAGCCACTGCACCAGATTTGGGTCGCCACCCGCGAGAACGGCTTCCACTTCGACCTGCAGGGTGACACCTGGATCGACAACCGCTTCGGCCACGAGCTCAAGGCGCTGTTGAGCAAGTCCTGCACCGCCCAGGCTGGCGAAACCGTGGTGTTCCCATGATTGACCTGCACCCGCAGGGCGCCCGCCATGCGGTGATCTGGCTGCACGGGCTGGGTGATTCCGGCGCCGGTCTCGCCCCGCTGGTGGACGCGCTGGACCTGCCCACCGATCTGCCGGTGCGCCATCTGCTGCCGGATGCCCACGAGCGATCCATCACCATCAACATGGGCTACAAGATGCGCGGCTGGTACGACATCAAGAGCTTCGAGGATCCCGCCGAGCGGGCCGTGGAGTCCCATGTCCGTGACTCGGCCGACCAGATTGCCGCCCTGCTCAATCAGCTGGTGGCCGACGGGTTTGCCCCCGAGCGCATCGTGCTGGCGGGCTTCTCCCAGGGCGGGGTGATTGCCTCCTTCACCGCGCTGCGCTATCAGGCAACGCTGGCGGGCCTGCTCTGCATGTCCACCTATCTGGCGGCTCCCGACAAATTGCTCGGCGAGATGAGCGAGGCCGCTCGCACCCTGCCCATCTGCTACATGCACGGCATCTATGACGATGTGGTGAGCCTGTCGCTGGGTTGGGATGCCAAGAACCGGCTGGAAAGTGCCGGACTCGCCCCCGAGTGGCACGAGTACCCGATGCGCCACGAGATCTGCCGTCCGCAGCTCGGCGATATTCGCAGCTGGCTGCTGGCTCGCCTCGGCGCCTGAGCTACCCCGCAAAAGCAAACGGCCTGCATCTGCAGGCCGTTTTTTATGGCGATTTCCACTGACGGATCAGCCCACTTCCCGGGTGGGCGGCACCTGCTCGCGCAGAGTGCCCTGACTGCGATAGGGGATCACATCCAGCTCGCCATTCACTTGTACTATCTCGTAGTACTGGGGCAGGTTGAAGTTGATGAACTGGCCATCATCGCTGAACCGCTCGTGATTGGAGGTGTAGAAGCGGTTGACCCCCGCCACCAGCTCATCCTTGTTGCCGGCGAAGTGCTGGTAGATCTCCACCCGGTTAGCCTCATCGAGGATGTAGATGTTGGTACCCGCATCCCGGGTATCGAAGAAGAACTGCACCAGGCCTTCGCTGGCGTAAGCATCGACGATGCTCGGCAGATGCTGGCTGTGGGTCTTGTCGAGCCGCAGTGGCAGGTGATCCAGCTTGTTGTGGGAGATGTGGCGGTAAAAGTCGATGGCGTTTTCCAGCTTCTTCACCGACACCCCGCGCCGTTCGAAGAAGATGCCGTACTTCTCGCGGCCAAGGGCCATGGTCTTGACCAGCTGCTGCTTGTCACGGGCGAGGCGCAGGTCGATACACTCGGCCACCAGGGTCTGGAAGCGGGAGCGCACCAGAGAGCGGAAGTGCTGGCTGTAGCAGAACACCTCGATCATCTCGGGGGCGGCCGCATCCTGATGCATCTTGCCAAGGATGGTGGTGAGGGCATCGACCACCGCTTCATCCCCCTGGAAGTGCAGGGTGCGGATCTCGCTCCAGGAGTTGCGATAGACCAGATCCACCGAGCCCACCAGACACTCCTGATTGCGGCCGAACGAGAAGACATCCACGGTATTGGCGTCAAACTCGATCACCTGACCAACCCAGTGGCTGGTCGGATCCATCTCCAGATTGAGGAAGATGGAGAGCTGACGGATCTCGCACGGGCGGCTGAGGGCCAGGTTGGTGGCCAGCGGGTACTTCTCGGGGAAGCAGCCGGAGAGATCGCGACAGAACTGGTGCAGATTGTCGATGTGCAGATCCGAGCCCTGATTGAACAGGTGCACCCGCGACTGGGGCGTCAACAGATCGTTGAAATAGGCCCAGGAGACCAGCTTGCTGATGTAACCGTTGAACTCGAGCGGCGCGCGGCCAATGATGTCCACCGGCTCCAGCGAATGTTTGTAGAGATACCAACCGGCGCGGTTGAGGCGACCGTGGGGCACCTGCACGAAGCTGAGATCCGGCTCGCTCAGATCCGGCGCGATCTTGAGGTTGATGCGCTGCACCTTGCCCGGCAGGCTCTCGAACGCGGCATAGAGCTTGCGCGACAAAATGCCGATATCTTCCGGGTTGATCGACTCACTGATGTTGTTGCGACGGGCGAACTGGATCAGGTTGCGGTAGCTCTGCATCAGGGCTTCCAGCAGCTCGGCGTGGGCGATCTTCACCTCTTCGATCTTCCACTCGTGGCGGTGATCGAGTTGATAGAGTTTGTCCTGACTCCAGCCCCAATAGGAGACCAGCTGGCTCATCTGCTCGCGGCGCCACTCGGGGGAGTGATCATCCTTGGGATGGCTGAGGCCGTCGCACACCTTGAGGTAGAAGCAGCGACGCACCAGATCGAGCCGCGCCATGTCGCCGATGGACTTGAGGTAGTTGGTCACCTTGTCCAGCATCAGACAGTAGTTGTCGAGCCGGTAGTGCATCCCCTCGTTGTGCTGGAACCAGTCACGGCCAGTCATCGACAGCAGACGGGTATTGGGGTACTCGTGGGAGTAGGCTTCCATCAGCACCGACTTGAGCACCGCCTTGTAGGGGGAGTCGATCCCCTTGTAGAGCTGCCACAGGGCGGAGCCGAAATACTCTTCGGC
The DNA here is from genome assembly GCF_001921245.1 of Aeromonas sp. YN13HZO-058. Lineage (NCBI taxonomy): Bacteria > Pseudomonadati > Pseudomonadota > Gammaproteobacteria > Aeromonadales > Aeromonadaceae > Aeromonas > Aeromonas sp. YN13HZO-058. Next base: position 149,780 of record NZ_MQSY01000038.1, read on the forward strand.
CGGAATACGGTCAAAACTGCCCAGATCGAGCCAGTCGTCCTGCTTGAGCTTGCCGCTCTCGAACAGCTCGTTCACATACTCATCGTAGTGTTCGTCACACTCGATGGGCACCAGATACCAGATCAAGCGCTTGCCCGCGATATGCATGGCACTGCGGTAGAACTCGTCGAGCAGCAGCAGGTGCTGGGCACTGCCGCAGCTCTCCCCCTGCATCTGGGCATCATTGGTCTGGCGGAACTTGTCTTCCGGGATCAGGAAGAAGTTGAGATCGACCCCGCGCTGTTCGGCCCACTTGGAGAGTTGCTGGCATTTCAGCTCCAGCAGATCGAGCCGCTCCTGCGACAAACCGGCAACGTGGCAGACCCAGATATCGAGATCGGAGTGACAGCATTGCCCGATGGAGGAGGTGCTGCCCATGGAGTAGAGCCCCTGAATGGCCCGATCATGGGTGGCAAGACCGTTCTGACAGTTGGCGTTGCGACAGAGGTCATCGATAAAGGCTTGCTGCTCGGCGGTGGCGCTGAAGCTCCAGATGCCATGAGGAACATCACCGGAGACATAACCGGGCAGCAGGGGGTGATTGAAGTGCAGCATGACAGGCAGCAGTTGAAATACCTGCTGCCCATAGCGACTCATGAGGCCTAACGCCCGTTGCGTCTTGAGACGGGTAATGTCGTCATAACGCGCAACCAGCGTATCGATGTGTTCCTGCAATGCCCTGCCTATCACCTAAGTGAAAATGACGCACCAAAAGGGGGATACGTCAAAAAAGTGTGATCATGTTAACAATGCAAACAGCAGTGGTAAACAAGCCTTCCGCTAATCGTCAGATTATTTCTGGTATGACCACAAAAAGTATCAGGAGAAATCGTTAAATTCCAATATATTCAATGAATTAATCATCCTGCATGACTTAATGAAAATCATTTTCAGCATGCATTTTTGAGCTTGGCCCCGCTTTTGCCGGCTCCGCCATGAAAGCCCGGGCAAAGGGTGGTAATATCGATTTCCTTCTAAAAATGAAACAACTGATTGATATGGCAGCCCGAACCCTGAAAATTGCCACTCGCAAGAGCCCGCTGGCCCTGTGGCAGGCCAACTTTGTCAAAGACCGGCTCGAAGCCCTGCACCCGCAGTTGCAGGTCGAACTGGTGCCCATGAGCACTCAGGGTGACAAAATCCTCGATACCCCGCTGGCCAAGGTCGGTGGCAAGGGGTTGTTCGTCAAGGAGCTGGAGACCGCCATGCTGGAAGGACGGGCCGATATCGCCGTTCACTCCATGAAAGACGTGCCGGTGGAGTTCCCCGAGGGGCTCGGTCTGCACACCATCTGCGAGCGGGAAGATCCCCGCGATGCCTTCGTTTCCAACCGTTTCAAGGCCATTGCCGAGCTGCCGCAAGGGGCCGTGGTCGGCACCTCCAGCCTGCGCCGCCAATGCCAGTTGCGTGCCGCGCGCCCGGATCTGGTGATCCGCGACCTGCGTGGCAACGTCAACACTCGCCTCGCCAAACTGGATGCCGGTGAGTACGACGCCATCATCCTCGCCGCCGCCGGTCTGAAACGACTGGAGATGGCGCAACGCATCACCGCCTTTATCGAGCCGGAGCAGAGCCTGCCCGCCAACGGTCAGGGCGCCGTCGGCATCGAATGCCGCATCGACGATCACGAACTGCACGCCCTGCTGGCGCCGCTGGAGCACGCCGAGACCCGCGCCCGGGTGCTGACCGAGCGCGCCATGAACCGCGCCCTGCAAGGGGGATGTCAGGTCCCTATCGGTGCTTACGCACTGGTCGAAGGCGAGCAGATCTGGCTGCGCGGTCTGGTGGGTAGCCCGGATGGCACCCAGGTGATCCGTGACGAGATCCGCGGCCCGCTGGCCGATGGAGAAGCGCTCGGCGAGCAACTGGCCCAGCGCCTGCTGGCCGCCGGTGCCGACGAAATCCTGGCCGAGGTCTACCGCGCATGACCCCGCTGGTGGTGCGTCCGGCCGCTCAGGCCGCCGAGCTGGTGCAGTTGCTGCGTCAGCACGGTCATGCACCGCTCTGCTGCCCGCTGCTGGAAACCGTGGCGGGCAGTGAACTCCCCTGCTTGCCCGACCTGCTGCGCAGTGCCGACATCGTTATCGCGGTCAGCATCCATGCCGTTCATTTTGCACACGATTTTCTGTTGCAAACTGGTCAGACCTGGCCACATATTGAGTACTTTGCGGTGGGTCAGGCCAGCGCCGATGCGTTCGCCGCCGTCGGCATAACCGCGACCTGCCCGGATGACCCGCGTAGCGAAGGGCTGCTGGCCCTGCCCGCCCTGCAGCAGGTGGCAGGTAAACGGGTGTTGATCCTGCGTGGCAATGGCGGGCGGGATCTCATCGCCAGCACGCTGGCCTCACGCGGTGCTCTGGTGCACTATTGTGCGGCCTATGAGCGCCACTACCCCGAGCTAGACGGGGAGACATTGACCCATCACTGGCAGGCCGCGGGGCTGGACAGCCTGCTCATTACCAGTGGTGAACTGCTGCAACGGCTGCTGGAGCTGGTTCCCGACCACCAGCGGCCCTGGCTTTTTGACCGCCTGCTGGTGGTCCCCAGCCCGCGCGTGGCCGAGATGGCCAGCGCAGCGGGCTTTATCCATATCACGATTGCCCAAGGTGCATCCAACCAGGCCCTGACGGCCGCACTGGAACTGAGGAAGATGGAATGACAGAACAACAAGAATCCCAGGTCAAACCCCAGCCGACTGCTGTGGTCAATGGCAGCAAGAACCGCTCCGGTGCCGCACTGGGAGGGGTCGCCATCCTGCTGGCCCTTGGCCTGACCGGAGGTCTCTATCTGCACGGTCACAAGAATGCCGTGGCCCAGCAGGCCGAACTGGCCCAGCTCAAGCAGCAGCTGGCGAGCGCCCTGAGCAAGATCGACCAGACCAGCAGCAAGGATGCCGAGCAGCTGGCCGCACTGGATCAAACCCAACAGCGGCTGCAAGGGGAGATGCAGGGCCTGCAGAATCGGGTACTGGATCTCAACGACAAGCGCCCCAACGACTGGATGCTGGCCGAATCCGAGTATCTGGTACGGATGGCGGGCCGCAAACTTTGGCTGGAACATGACCTCGTCTCCGCCATCACCCTGCTCGGCAACGCTGACGAGCGCATCGCTGCCCTCAACGACCCCAGCCTGATGCCGATCCGCAAGGCGCTGGCCGAAGATATCGCCAAGCTCAAGGGAATGCCGCGCATCGACCGCGAGGGGCTGACCCTCAAGCTGGCCGCGCTGTCCGACCAGATCGAGCTGCTGCCCCTCTCCACCGTCAGCATGCCGGAAACCAAGGCCGAACCGGATCAGGCTGTCAGCACCAATCCCGACGAGTGGGAGAGCAACCTGAAGAAGAACTGGGTCAAGTTCACCGAGAACTTCGTCACCATCCGTCGCCGCGATGGCGCAGTCGAGGCGCTGCTTTCGCCGCAGCAGGAGATCTTCCTGCGTGAAAACCTCAAGACCAAGCTGTTGCAGGCCCAGCTCTCCGTCTATCGCGAGCAGCAGGCGCTCTACGAAGACAGCCTGGACAAGGCCCAGCGCTGGCTGACCCAGTATTTCGATACCGACAACAGCGCCACCCGCTACATGCAGGGCGAGATCGACAAGCTCAAGGGTGAGCAGATCCAGATCGACTATCCGGCCCAGTTCAAGACCCAGGCGATGCTGGAGCAGGTGTTGACCGAACGCCTGCAACGCATTCTGGCCAGCAGCTGAGGAGGGCACCATGATCCGTATAATCATTCTGGTTGCCGTGATGGTCGCAGGGCTGATCTTTGGCCCGCAAGCCTCCGGCAACAAGGGCTATGTGCTGATTGCCCTTGGCAATTACACCATCGAATCCTCCGTCACCAGTGCGGTGATCCTGGCGGTGCTGTTCTACGGCGCCCTGCTGATCGTCGAGTGGCTGCTGGGCCGGGTGTTCGGCCTGCGTCGCAAGACCCTCGGCTGGTACGGCTCGCGCCGCCGCCGCAAGGCCAATCAGCAGACCGTTGCCGCCACCCTGGCGATGGCCGAAGGGCAATACAGTCAGGCCGAAAAGCTGCTGATCAAGGGGGCCAGCAACAGCGACACCCCGCTGCTCAACTACCTGAGTGCCGCCAAGGCCGCGCAGGCCCGTGGTGACGACGCCCGCCGGGATCAATACCTGCAAAAAGCGCAGGAGGAGAACCCCAAGGCCGAGCTGGCGCTCACTCTGACCCAAACCCAATTGCAGATCGAGCAGGGGCAGTACGATACCGCACTGGCGATGCTGGAGTCGGTCTACGCCCTCAACCCGCGCCACCCCATGGTGCTGGATCAGCTGCGTCAGGTGCATCTGGCCCGTCAGGACTGGAGCGCCCTGTGCGACCTGATCCCGGCGCTGCACAAGGTGGGCAAGCTGACCCCGAAACAGGAAGAAGATCTGCTGCAACAGGCCTGGTGTGGCCGCCTGCAACAGGCTGCCGGCAGTCTCGAAACCCTCAAGGCCGTATGGCAGGATCTGCCGCGCAAGCTGCGCCTTGAGCCGGAACTGCTGACCTGCTACGGCGATCTGCTGCGCCAGCTCGGTGCCGACAACGAAGCCGCCACCCTGTGGCAGGAGGCGCTGCGCAAACAGCCGATGCCACAGCTGCTGGCTCGCCTGCCCAAGCTGAAACTCGACAGCTACCAACCGCTGCTGGCGCTGTTGCAAAAACAGCAGGGGCAACCGGAGGTAGACACCGCACTGGCCCAGCTCTATCTGCTGGCCGGTCAGCTGGACGATGCCCAGAAGCTGCTGGAGCAGGAAGTGGAGCGGGCGCCGAGCGCCGCCGCCTACCACGCCCTCGGCCAGCTGATGGACAAGCGCCGCCTCACCAACAAGGCCAACGAGTACTATCGTCAGGCGCTGGCGCTGGCGGGGATCTGATCCCCGGCGAACTGAAACGCGAGAGGCCGCATGATGCGGCCTCTTTTTTTATCTCGTCGCCCTACCCTCGTCAGGTAGTGAGCCGCTCCAGCTCGCCGATCAGCCAGATGGCCTCGGCACGGTGGCTACCGCACACATCCGTCATGGGGCGAAAACCGCCGCACACCGCCGGTCGCTCCGGTTGACCGAAGATCTTGCAGCCAAGGGCGCTATCGAGCTGGATACAGGGGACGCCAGCCGGTTTGCCATCTGGCATTCCGGGAATGGCGCTGCTGATACTGGGGGCGATGCAACAGGCAGCGCAGCCGCTACGACACTCCATACACTCCACTCCTTTGGGACGGTCTGAGCCACCATAGCCGAAGCGGCGGCACAAACGTAGCTGGCGCACAACAAAAAGCCCGACCGCACGGGCGATCGGGCTTCAGGCAACACAGCCGGTTCAGCGAACCATCATCACAGGATGATGTCGCGCACTACGCTGTCTTTGCGTTCCAGGTAATGGTTCGACTTGATGCGGCGGCACTAGTACGGGACTTGCCGCCGACCAGTATTCACCACATCACAGAATAATGTCGCGTACCACGCTGTCTTTGCGTTCCAGGTAATGGATCGACTTGATGCGACGGATGGTACGGGATTTACCACGGATCAACAGAGTCTCGGTGGTCGCCATCACGCCATCGCTGGTGATACCGTCCAGCAGATCACCCTTGGTGATGCCGGTGGCGGAGAAGATGACGTTGTCATTCTTCGCCATGTCTTCCAGCTTGAGCACCTTGTTCACATCGATACCCAGCGCTTCGCAGCGGGCAATTTCCTGCTCGCCCAGCGCACGCACTTCCGGACTGTCGCCCTTGACGCGGTGACGCGGCACCAGACGGGCCTGCATGTCGCCATCCAGCGCGCGGATCACCGCAGCGGAGATCACCCCTTCCGGTGCGCCGCCGATGCCATACAGCATGTCGACTTCGCTGTCCGGCAGACAGGTGAGGATGGAGGCGGCAACGTCACCATCAGGAATGGCGAACACCCGCACGCCCAGACCCTGCATCTCCTTGATCGCCTTGTCATGACGCGGCTTGGCCAGCGTAATGACGGTCAGACGGGAGAGCGGCTTGCCCAGCGCCTTGGCCACGGACTTGAGGTTCAGCTCGAGAGCCTGATTCAGGTCGATGGCGCCTTTGGCCTTGGGCCCGACGATCAGCTTTTCCATGTACATGTCAGGTGCCTTCAGGAAGGAACCCTTGTCGCCCACCGCCAGCACAGCCAGCGCGTTGGCCTGACCCATGGCGGTCATGCGGGTACCCTCAATAGGATCGACCGCGATATCCACCGCGTCGCCGTGTCCGGTACCGACCTTCTCGCCGATATAGAGCATCGGCGCTTCATCAATTTCACCTTCGCCGATAACAATCTCACCATCGATCTCGATCTGGTTGAGAATGTGGCGCATGGCCGCTACGGCCGCACCATCAGCGATATTCTTGTCACCACGTCCGAGCCACTTGTAGCCAGCCAGTGCAGCCGCTTCCGTCACTCGGGAAAACTCGATTGCCAGTTCACGTCTCATCGCATATCCAACCTATGGAGCTCGAAAACGGGCGGCATTCTACCACAAGGGCAAACCTTTGCGCACAAAAGTAGCCGTTGCGAGCAAGAATGTAGCCAATTCATCCAATTGCAACCCAATTGCCATCGACTCTTCACCCAACTGTCACCCCGCTGTCATCCCCGCTGCCTAGCATGGCCCCGTCTTCAAAACAAAAGCTTGCAACACAAGGGATTAAGATGAAAAAGCTGACTGTAGTGGCACTGGCTCTGACCGCAGCCTTCCAGGCTCAAGCCGTTGAAGTGTATAAAAATGACACCTCCATGCTGGATCTCTATGGCCGTATCTACGCCGGTCAATTCTTTGGTGACAAGAAAGAAAACGTCGATACTGCCAACCCGAATGGCACCAAGGATTACAGCGCCAAGCAGGGGGCCAACCAGTTTGTCCGTTTCGGCGCCAAGGCCGAGACCCAGATCCAGAGCGGTCTGAAGGCGCTGGCCCAGTACGAAGTGCAGATGTACATCAACGATAGCGAGAAGACCATCAGCGAGAGCTCCGACAACCTGCGTACCCGTCTGGCGTTCGCCGGTGTGGGCGCTGACTGGGGCAGCGTGACCTTCGGTCGCCAGAAAGGGGCGCCGGGCTTCCTGGCCGACTGGACTGATGTCTCCCTCTCCGACGGCTACGGCAACGAAGCACTGGGCGCCAAGACCGACACCTTCGCCACCAACCGTGCCGGTTCCGTGCTGAAATACTCCGGCCTGTTCAATGGCTTCCAGCTCGACACCAGCTACAAGTTCGACGGTGGTGACACCGAAGAGACTACCAGCAAGGATAGCGATGCCGCCTACGGTGCTGCCGTGGCCTACACCTTCCCGTTCAACCTTTCACTGGGTACCGCCTACAACGTCGGTATCCGCGACAAGAGCGGTGAAGAAGATGCCAAGCTGTGGCTGATCTCCGCCAAGTTCGACAACAAGGCCGCCTACGCCGCCCTGAGCTACGCCGATGGCAGCGACTTCCTGGCGACCGGCACCGATCACACCGGTTGGGAAGCCGCGCTGGGCTACAACTTCGAGAACGGCTTCGGTCTGATGGCGCTGTGGAACAAGCAGGAGCAGGACAAAGCCGGTACCAAGAAAGACAACGTGGATTACTACACCCTGGGTGCCCAGTACAAATTCAACAAGAACCTGCGGGTGATTGGCGAGTACCGCATCAACAATCTGGACAGCGTTGCCGGCAAGGCGACGGCCAACCAGGATGACTTCCAGCTGGCTGCCCGCTACGACTTCTAATCGAAGTTTTGCGGATACCCAAAGCGCGATGGCTTGCCATCGCGCTTTTTGCTGGGCGTCGCTCACGACCGGAGAAAGTGGCCTAGGCTCATCAGACAAGGGTCTGCACGGGAGGTGAAAAAATGAGGGGTCAACTGCTTGTCACACTACTGTTGTTGCTGTCCCTGCCGGCTCACGCCCTCTCTATCGCCATGGTGCTGTGGCGCGGCGAAACCGCAGCCGAAGCGGGCTTTCGGGCAGAGCTGACCCGCCTTGGCTATCAGGCCACCATCACCACCTATAACGCCGATCAGGATCGCACGGCGCTGGCAACCATGCTGCGCCAGCAGATGCTGCCGAAACTGGCAGAGTACGACTACATCTACACCTTTGGCACCACCGCCACCACCATGACCAAGAGTCTGCTGGCCAACCGCAAGCCACTGATCTTCAACGTGGTCTCCGATCCGGTCGGGGCTGACATTCTCTCGGAAGACAAAACCCAGAACAGTATGGTCGCCGGGGTCAGCAACATGGTGCCGATGGCGCTGCAACTGGCCAACGCCAGCGAGCATCTGGCCACCAGCAAACGGCTGCTACTGCCCTTCAACCCGCGGGAGCAGAACACCCTGCTGGTGGCCGATATGTTGCTCAACGAGGCGAAACGCTATCAATGGCAGATGGTCACCTGGCGGATGGCCCCTGACCCACGGCGGCTGGACAACGAACTGAAGCGGCTGCAACAGGATGCCAAAAACGACATCGTCTTTCTGGCCGCAGACAGCTATCTGCTCTCCATCGCCCCCCGTCTGCTGAATGCACTGAACGAAGCTGCCATCCCCACCATCTGCAGTGCCGAACTGTTCGTCGAGCACGGCTGTAGCGTTGGCACCATCAGCAGCTACGAGGCGCTGGGCAAGATGGCCGCCGGGATCATCCACCGCCACCAGCAGGGAACACAGTTGCAGGATATACCGCTGCAGACCGACCCCTATCCCAAGCTGGTGTTGGGACAACTGGGCAACGCCACCAAACAGGAGGCGAGCCCCGAAAAGCCGAAGCCTTGATACAGATCTCGGCCAATCAGGCTCCGGGCGGGTATGCTGTTGACCCCCATCGCCCGAGAGCCTGCCCCCATGAGCACCACCGTCTTTTTTGCCGTTCTGCTGGCCGCCCTGCTTCACGCCAGCTGGAATGCGCTGGTCAAAATTGGCGAAGAGCGGCTGGTGGGCGTGTCGCTGGTGGCGATCTTCTCCGGGCTTATCGCCGCCGTGGCGCTGCTGCCCATGGGGCTTCCCTCCGCAGCCGAGCGGCCCTGGCTCGGCCTCTCCATTCTGCTCCATACCGGTTACTGCCTGTTTCTCAGCCATGCCTACAATCAGGGCGATTTTGGCCAGATCTATCCGCTGGCCCGTGGCAGTGCCCCGCTGCTTGCCATGGTGCTAAGTGCCATGCTGCTGGGGGACTACCCCGGCTACGGCGGCATCCTCGGCGCCTGCGTGCTGATCATGGGGGTCTTGCTGATGGCCTGGCGAGGGGGGCAGCAGCGCCTTGGCAGCAAAGCGGTTCGGGCGGCACTGATCACTGCCATGTTCACGGCGACCTATACCCTCTCGGATGGGGCCGGCGCCCGCGCAGGGGGTGAACCGGTACGCTACACACTCTGGCTCTTTGCCTGTACCGGCCTGGCGATGCTGTTAGTGCTGATCATCAACCAGAGGCGCAACGCGTGGCGCCAGATCCGCCGCCATGCGCTGTCAGGAATGGCGGGAGGCGCCATGTCACTGCTCGCCTACGGGATTGTCATCTGGGCCATGACCCAAGCCCCCATTGGTGTGGTCGCGGCCCTGCGTGAAAGCAGTGTGCTGTTTGCCATGCTGCTCTCGGTCTGGTTGCTGAAAGAACCGCTCGGACGCGTGCGACTGACCGCGGCGGCCATCATCACTGGCGGCGTGCTGCTGACCCGGCTGGGATGATGGGACCTCGCGCCATTGGCGCAGGTCTATCTGGCAGGATGGTTTAATTCACTCCGCCAATTATTCCGAACACGAATAATGGAAATAAGTGTCGGCCAGGGCGTAAATGTTTACATCCGCAACGTATCAATTAACTGGCAGCTCTGTTTATTTTAGCTGCGGCTTCATTCGGGGAACTTACCTGCTGAACAGCATTAATGATAAAATCGTTCACAGTTAATTTTCGGCAACGCAGACCAATACCGCTCGTGGCCAAGGCCATGCAGCTCCGCCCATACATTCATTGACCGCCTGACGGGTAAGCCAGCCCTGTCAGCGCTGACCCGATCGTGCCAGCCACAACAGGATGAGATGGCGCGATAGCGTTATTAATTGGCCCGGTTTCGTCTGTTTAATTTTTGATTACTTTAAATCCAGCACCATCAGGGAGTTTTAAATATGTCAGCAAAAAAGCTGAAGTTGGGTGCCTTTATATTGATGATATTAACATCGGTATTTGGCGTCACTAATATCGGGATCGGCTTCTATCGAATGGGATATGCCGCCATTCCGATGTTCGTGATCGGCGGTCTGTTCTTCTTCATTCCGTTCATCCTCATGATGATCGAGTTTGGTACCGGCTTTCGCAAGGAGGCGGGCGGCATCTTTACCTGGATGCGCCACTCGGTCTCGACCCGGTTCGCCTTTATCGGTCTGACCATGTGGTTCGCCTCCTACGTCATCTGGATGTTTGGCAAGGCGCTCTCCATGTGGGTGCCGCTCTCCTTCATGCTGTTTGGCCGCGACATCACCGTCATCCCGGTCACTCTGGGCACCGGCATCGACTTTGGTCCCTTTATTCTGGGGGTCGTTGCCATCGCGCTGGTTGCCACCGTCACCAAGCTCATCACCTTTGGTAGCGCCCGTTTCGCCAAGGTGGCGGCCATCGGCGGTCTCTCCGTGGTGGCGCTCAACGTGTTGCTGCTGGTCGGTGGCGTCTTCACCTTCGCGGTGAGCGGCATGACCCTGCAGGAGCCCCTCACTCAGGCATCACTGGCAGCCTCTCCCAATGCCGCGTTCAACGACATCATTCCCTTCCTCGGCTTCATGGTATTCGCCATCTTCGCCTACGGCGGGGTCGAGGCGATGGCCGGGGTGGCTGACGAGCTGGAAGATCCCGAGCGCGACCTCAAGCGCGGCATCTTCCTCTCCGGCGCCTTCATCGTGCTCTGCTACATCATCGGTTTTCTGGCGGTCGGCTCCATCATGCGCTGGAGCGACTTCCCGGCCGAGGGAATCACCTCACTCTCCGCCCTCTTCATCATCATGCTGGAGCTGGGGCGCCATCTCGGTGGTGAGTGGTTGGGGCAGGTGTTCATGCGCTTTGCCGGGCTGGGCATGTTCCTGAGCTATCTGGGTGCCTTTATCGCCCTCTCCTACGCGCCGCTGCGCCAGTTCATCACCGGCACCCCGAGCTACTTCTGGCCGGAGCGCTTCCAGCGCGAGAACGAGAATGGCGTGCGCATTGAAGCCCTCAAGGTGCAAGCCTGGGTGGTCTGTCTGTTTATTGCCGCCAAGTCCATCTTTACCCTGATCAACCCGGAAGGGGCCGCCGCCCTCTATGAGCTGATCATCACCATGACCAACGTCGGCATGACCCTGCCCTACATGTTCCTCATCTACGCCTGGTATCGCTATCGCAACAACCCGGCGCTGGGCAAGGATCTGATCTTCTTCAAGAGCGCGGGTTCCGTGCTGCTGGCCACCATCATCAGCCTGATCCTGGTCGCCTTCGGCAACGTCTTTACCGTGGTGGCCCCCTTTATCTCCGGGGATATCTCCACCGGCGTCTGGACCATCATTGGCCCGCTGCTGTTCGTGGTGATCGCCATGCGCTTCAAGATCAAGCAGGAAGATGCCCACTAAACGGTGAGCAATGGCTCATGCCAATCGGGACCGCTCTGGTCCCGATTTTTCTTACTCCGCGATGCCCATGCCCCGGCAAACCCTCACCATGATGTCCTGTCGGCAGCCCCCATAAATAGACTCCAGAGAGGCCATTTTCACCCGCGTTTCGCTGCCAGAGCCCCTTTAACGCCGCAAATTATCAATATCAAGGTGAGAATGATTGTGAAGCGCCAGTTCACGACATATAACTTAGCCAGATATCCCTGTATTTCGTCCGGTAGAGCAGATCATGATGATGCGTTCCCTCCTTCCCCTGTTGCTTGGCGCAGTCATGCTGCCGGCCACTATGGACAGTGCCCATGCCAACCCCTTTTCCGCCAGCAGCAAGAGCAGCAGCGGCTTTCTCGAGCGGCGGGATGTGCCCAACCTCAGCTCGGCCGCCTTCGTGGTGGCCAACCACAGAACCGGCGAGGTGATCTCCGAGCGCAACGGCAACCGGGTGATGCCCATCGCCTCGCTCACCAAGCTGATGACGGCGCTGGTGGTGCTGGATGCCAACCTGCGGCTCAACGAAATGCTCACCGTGACCAATGCCGACATCGACCGTATCAAGGGGACCGGCTCGCGCCTGGCCATCGGCTCCAGGCTCAGCCGCGCCGAAATGCTCCATATCGCCCTGATGTCCTCTGAAAACCGCGCCGCCTCGGCGCTGGCCCGCCACTATCCCGGTGGCCAGCGCGCCTTCGTCGAGGCGATGAATGCCAAGGCCCGCATGCTGGGGATGTGGAATACCCGCTATGCCGACAGCACCGGGCTCAACCCGCGCAATGTCTCCACCGCGCAGGATCTCGCCAAGCTCGCTGCCGCTGCCGCCTCCTATCCGTTGATCCGCCAGTACTCCACCGACCAGCAGAGCTATGTGCGCACCAACAAGCGCCAGTTGCACTACCTCAACTCCAACCGGCTGATCCGCGAGGGGCAGTGGGAGTTCACCCTCTCCAAGACCGGCTATATCCGCGAAGCGGGCCGCTGTCTGGTGCTGGGCACCAAGGTCAATCACGAACCGGTGATCATGGTGCTGCTCAATGCCGAGACCACCAACGATCGGGTCGCCGATGCCAAGCGGATCAAAACCTGGCTGGAGAGCTCGGGCAGAACCACCCTGGCAGCCAATCAGAGCAGCATGATGACCCACCAGTAAGCCCGAATCCGCCCTGTCGAAGCGAGGCGCCCGCCTCGCTTTTTTTATTTGCGTGGCTGCGCCAAAAAACGGGAGCCAGCTCCCGTTACAGGTAACACCTCCCGCCATCCCGTTACAAAACGTAACCGCTCAACAACGTGACTCACACGAATAAAATCAATTGGTTGCAAGTTGACGGTGCGGGTTTTAGCGTGCCGTCACAACCCCTGTAACAACGAGCCACCATGCGTATTTCCAGTATCGAGTGCGGGCGGGTGCTGGCCATTCTGGCCGTGATGACCATTCACGTCTCCCCCTTCGCCAATCCGTTCAACCCCGCCCTGTGGGGAGGCGAATCCTGGCTCTGGCTGGGCGGCACCATCAACCAGCTGTGCCGCTTTGCCGTACCGCTGTTTTTCCTCTGTGCCGGCTACTTTCTGCAGCCGAGGCTGACTCGCGAGGCGCCGTTGACCGTGGCCTGGCGCTACTGTCGCCCCTTGCTGCTGCTCTGGCTGGGGTGGAGCCTGGTCTACCTGCTGGTGCCGTTCAATCCGCTGGATGCCGTGCAGCAGGGCTATCTGGTCTCCCTGCGCGGACAGTGGCAATTCCAGCTCGCCGACCCCCTCAACGGCTGGCTGGTGGGCGGCATGATCCATCTCTGGTTCCTGCCAGCCCTGATCATGGCGGTGAGCCTGCTGGCACTGTGCTACCGGCTTGGCAAGCCAACGCTCGCCCTCTGGCTGGGCTTTGGCCTCTATCTGCTGGCGCTGCTGGGTGGCTCCTATGCCAAACCGCTGCTGGGCGCCGAGTGGCCACTGCTCACCCGTAACGGCCCCTTCTTCTCCCTGCTGTTTGTCGCGCTGGGGGCCCTGCTGCGCCAGCGTCAGTGGCAGCCGGATGCCCGCACCGGCTGGCAACTGCTGCTGGCGGGCGTGGCGCTCTATGGATGTGAAGCCTGGGCGCTGCAGCACTTCGCCGCGGTGCCGCTCACCCGCCACGACTTCCTGCTCGGCTCCCTTCCCTGGGCCCTCGGTCTGTTTGGCCTGCTGCTGGCCAACCCCGAGTGGGGCAAGGGCAGCTGGCTGGAGTGCCAGGCCCCCAAGGTGCTCGGGATCTACTGCCTGCACATGATGCTGGTGGTCTGGCTCTTCATGTTCGGCCCGCAGGGTGCATCCATCCTGTGGGAGATTGCCAGGGTGCCGCTGCTGCTGGGAGCGTCTCTGCTGGTCTATCGCCTGCTGGCGGCCCTGCCCCTCACCCGCCGACTGCTGCGCACCCAGTGAGTCCGATATCCGGCCCGTCCTATCGGGCCGGATAGCTCTTCACGTTTCGCCCCTTTTTCTTCCTCTACGCCCTTTTTGCTCTCGCTTCATTCTCGCGCTTTTGCTGCAGGGGATTTTCATTTCAGCAGCGCTCCCCCAACCGCAACAAACCACCGCCACAGATAGCTCCATTTTCACCTTGCCAGACAAATGAAAATCAATATCATTGGCATCCCGCTTCAGCGGGTCAGGCTAATTATAATTAAATCAATATGTTCGAGCCGTCAGGTCGACATCCAAAGAGTCAATATTGAATATGCAGCACCCTCACTTTCGCAGAACGCTGGTCTCGCTGGCACTGCTGGGCACCGGCTTCACTGCCCAGGCCGCCGATGAAACCATGACTGTGGTTGGCAAACGCTCCCAACATCAGGAAGTCGCCACCGCTACCCGTACCAATACGCCAGCCAAGCTGGTTCCCCAGACCATCGACAGCGTCAAGGTCAGCGAGCTGACCGCCTTCGGCCAACCAACGCTGAGTGAAGCCCTGAGCGGCATCCCCGGGGTCAACGCCAGCGGAGACACCCGCTTCGACGGGGTCAATATCCGCGGCTTCAGCGCCAGCAACGACTTCTATCTCGACGGATTCCGCGACGACATGCAGTACACCCGGGATCTCGGCAACATCGAGCGGGTGGAAGTGCTCAAGGGCCCAGCAGCCGTGCTCTACGGCCGCGGCAGCACGGGGGGCATCGTCAACCGGGTCAGCAAGAAGCCACAGAAAGGACAGGAGTCCAGCGTCACCGCCCGGGTTGGCAGCTCTGACAACCAGCGGCTGACCGCCGACCTCAATGGCGAGGCGAGTGAGCAGGTGCAACTGCGCCTCAACATGGCGCAAGAGGACAAAGATAGCTTCCGCAACGGCGTGAAGAGCAAGCGCACGCTGCTGGCCCCTTCCGCCAACTGGGAGATCAGCGACAACCTCAACTGGCTGGTGCAGTACGAGCGCAACGAACATGACCGCACCCCGGATCGCGGCATTCCCGGGGTCAATGGTCGCCCGGCCGATGTGCCGCGGGAGTATGTTTACAGCGATACCAGCCGCGACTTCATCGATGACGTGGCGCAATCCACCCGTTCCCGCCTCTCCTGGGATATCAACGATCAGTGGCAGCTGCGCCAGCAGCTCGGTTACTCCACCCTCGACAGCCAGTTTGACAACACCTATGTCACCAGCGTCAAAGGGGATCAGGTGACCCGCTCCCGCTGGCAGCAGGATCTGAAAGCGAAGAATCTGATCAGCAACACCGAGGCCGAAGGTCTGTTCCAGACCGGCCCGGTGGAACATCGCCTGCTGGTCGGCTTCGAGCAGAACTGGCAGGAGCGCACACCCAAGCTCTACCAGAACGCCACCGCCATCCCGTCCGGCAACCTCTACGATCCGGGCTCACTGCCCACCTACAATGGCGCCATGAAGCTCTCCAGCGATGCCAAACACAAGGTGCGCGGCAATGGCCTCTATCTGCAGGATCAGCTCAGCCTGGGTGACTGGCATCTGGTGGGCGGGCTGCGCCGTGACGACTTCACCGTCACCAGTCGCCGCTACGACCTCAACAAGGAGGAGAGCGTCTCGGTCAACAGCCTGAGCCCGCGCCTCGGTCTGGTGTGGAATCCCCTCGAGGATCACGCCTTCTACACCTCCTACAGCAAGACCTTCACTCCGGTAGGCGGCGAGCTGATCGGCATCACCCCGGGTGACAAGAACAATGGGCTGGAACCCCAGCACACCCGCCTCTACGAGGGTGGCGTGAAGAGTGACTGGCTGAATGGCAAGCTGGCGACCACCCTCTCCCTCTATCGACTGGAGATGTACAACAAGCGCACCAAGGATCCGCTGGATCCCACCAAGGTGATCCTCACCGGCCTGCAGCGCACCGAGGGGGTCGAGCTGAGTGCCCGCGCCGAGCTGACCGACGAGATCTACCTGCGTGGCGGCTTTGCCATTCAGGATGCGGAGCAGGTCAAGGCGGATGCGGATCTGCAGGGCAAGCGCCCGATGAACGTCTCCCGCCAGAATGGCCAGCTCTATCTCGGCTACCAGAGTGGCGAGCAGGGCTGGTTCGGTGAAACCGGCGTGACGGCGGTGGGCGATCGCTTCGCCGACAACGCCAACACCACCACACTGCCCGGTTACGCCCGCTTCGATGCGCGCGCCGGTTATCGCTGGCAGCAGTGGGAAGCCCAGTTGAGCGCTGAGAACCTGACAGATCACGAGTACTTCGTCAGCGCCACCAGTGCCACCCAGATCATGCCGGGCACGCCCCGTCAGCTGAGCCTGACCGGTACCTACCGTTTCTGATCTCTGTGACAACCACCCCGACTGGCCAGCCCTTGCTGGCCAGTTTTTTTATGAAGCAACCACGATGAAACGCAGAAGAGTTCCCCTTCACAACAACAAATGGGTACGCCGCCTCCATGCCTGGGCCGGTTTTTTTACCCTCGCCCTGATGCTGATGTACGGCATCACCGGCCTCTGGCTGCAACACCGTGCCGTGTTGCCCATCCCCGGCCCGCACACCGACTGAATCGCCCCTGGTTTTCTAGACACTCTGTTGCTGAAAAATAAACTGCCTTTCAAACTCTACCGGTGACAACCCATCATTGGAACCATGGCGCCTGATTGGGTTGTAAAACATCTCGATATAATCAAACACATCACTGCGGGCTTCGTCTCTTGTCGCGTAAATCCTGCGCTTGATCCGCTCCCGTTTGAGCAACTGGAAGAAGCTCTCGGCGACCGCGTTGTCGTGA